>NZ_JBNUPF010000001.1:0-115080 GCF_050409565.1 Facklamia sp. P12955 | reverse complement strand
CCTTAAAGATAGTGCGATTATCGGTCAAAATTTCAACAGGAATGCCTTTGTTTTCTAGAAACTGAGCAGAAACTTCATAATAAGCAGCTAAAGTTTCTTGCTTGTCAAAGAAAGCACCGACAATCTCTCCCGAAGCATCATCAATGGCGACGTGTAAAAAGGCTTTTTCTGTTCCAAACCAAACATGTTGAGAAGCATCCATTTGAATTAATTCTCCGGCATATTTTTTGCGGGAGCGAGAAGGATGCGCTTTCTTTCCTTCGACTAATTGGACCTCTTTCAACAAGGAGAGTTCGCGTTGGGTGAGAGTCGATTTGTTTTGTTTGTTTAGCAATTGTTTTTTCCATCGGCGTTTCGTTGAACGACGAGCTTTGGGAGCAAGAATGTGAGCTTGAGACAAAATGTTTCGAACGGAAGATTCAGAAAGACAAAAGCCTTCTTCTTTCACTAAAAACTCATGAAAATGTTTAAAATTAAATGACGCATATTTTGTTTGATAGATAGACACAATTTGTTTTCTAAGAGAAGGTGAAATCTTGGTGGAAGGGGACCTGCCACAGTTCCCATGCTGAAAACCTCGACGTCCTTTCGATAAATAACGTTGAATCAATCGGTTGATTTGACGGCGAGAAAGAGCGAGTTCGACCTCCGCGCGTTGTTTTGTTTTTTTACCATTCACGACTTGTTTAATTGTTTCATAATAATGCTTTTCTTTCACTGTAAGATAATCTCCCATCATTTTCCCTCCTATCCTTTTCATCATTTATTATAGTGGATAGTGGGACATTTTGATTTGTGTTCTCTTGAGACATTATCATTTACGTTTAACATTTTAATAATAGTCTATACATTAAAACTTGACCAAATTTACTATAAAAGGTATATTTATTTTTTATAGTAAAAATTACGAGGAGGATCAGAATGGAACAGAATCAAGGACTGTTTAAAAAGCTCAGTGTCTTAATCTTAATGTTTATATTGCTTTTGCCTGTTAAAATGATTGTAGGTGCTGAAGACAAGAAGTTATCAACTATTAATAGTGAACAGATCCAAGAAGGACTTGAAGATCCTGGTGTTTTAAAAGTAGGAATGGAAGCTAATTATTCACCTTTTAACTGGTCGCAACCTTCTCTAGTAAATGGAGCGCTCCCTATTTCTAACTCTAAAGGAGAGTTTGGCAATGGCTATGATGTCCATATCGCACAAGAGTTAGCGCAACAGTTAGGTTTGGAATTAGAAATTGTAAAATTAGAGTGGGATGGTCTACCTCCAGCTTTAAATTCTGGTAAGGTAGATGCTATCATTGCTGGCATGTCGGTCACACCAGAGCGTAAGAAGGAAATTGACTTTTCTGATAATTATTATGAAAGTCAGATGGTCCTGGTAGTTCGCAAAGATTCTGATTTTGTCGATGCTCAATCCATCGAAGATTTTTCAAACGCTAAAGTAACCGCTCAGCTAAATACCTTCCATTATGGCTTAATCGATCAAATACCTAATGTCCAGAAAGGGACAGCTTTGGATTCTTTTCCAACCATGATTTCTTCCGTCTTATCAGGTAAAATTGATGCTTATTTATCGGAAGAACCAGGAGCCATGGCTGCTGTAGCTGCTAACACCGACTTAACTTATGTAAAATTTACTAAAGAGAATGGCTTTGATCTGAGTCAGGTAGATACAGGAATCGCGATTGGTTTACGTAAAGGAAGTCCTTTGGTGGAACCAATTAATCAAGTTTTAAGTCAGATTGATGAAGAGGAACGGATAGCATTGATGAAAGAAATGGTAGAACTCAATCAAAGTCAAGAAAACCTTAGCTTTTGGCAAGATGTTCAGGCTTTGTGGGCTAGTTACGGTAATCAATTTATTCGTGGTGCCTTGAACACTCTATTCATTGCGCTGTTTGCAACCATTGTGGGGTCCGTGATTGGACTCTTGATTGCAGTGATCCGTTCGATGAAGGACTTGTTCCAAAAAGGTCGCCCTTCTTATTATTTGTTTAAAGTAGTTGATTTTCTTTTAGTTACCTACATCGAAATTTTTAGAGGAACACCGATGATGGTTCAAGCCATGTTAATTTTTTATGGTCTAAAACTTTTCTTTGATATTGATCTTTCTTCAATGACAGCAGCTTTATTTATTGTTTCAATTAATACAGGTGCCTATCTATCTGAAGTCATGCGTGGAGGTATTCAAGGGGTGGATAAGGGACAATATGAAGGGGCCAAAGCAATTGGTATGACCCACGGACAAACCATGCGACATGTGGTATTACCGCAAGCTGTCTTATCGATTCTACCAACTTTAGGAAATGAGTTTGTGATTAATATCAAAGATACTTCCGTTTTAAATGTTATAGCAGTGACAGAATTGTTCTTTGTTTCCAAGTCTGTCGCAGGATCGACCTATCAGACTTTCCAGACCTTCTTGATTACCTCAGTGATTTATTTTGTTTTAACGTTTACGACCACTCGTATTTTAAATTTAATTGAGAGAAAGATGTCAGGTTCTCATTCTTATACAGTTGTTCAGTCTTCATCCACAGAAGCGGTCAAGGGGGTGAAAACACATGACTAATGAAAATAAAATCTTAGAGATTGCTCACTTATCTAAAAAATTTGGGGACAACTTAGTCTTAAAAGACATTGATTTTAGCGTGAAACAAGGAGAGGTCATCTCTATTATTGGCTCTTCAGGTTCAGGAAAATCAACCCTTCTGAGATGTCTCAATCTTCTAGAGCAACCGAGCGGAGGGGATATTCTTTATAAAGGCAAGTCAGTGATGACCAATCATTACCCTTTGAATCACTATCGAGCAGAAGTGGGAATGGTTTTCCAACAGTTTAACCTTTTTAATAATATGAATGTTTTGAAGAATTGTACCATTGGACAAGTTAAAATCTTGGGACGGACAAAAGAAGAAGCAGAGCAAATTGCTATGGCCAACTTGACTAAGGTGGGTATGGCTCCTTATGTCAATGCGCGTCCTAAACAATTGTCAGGTGGACAACAGCAAAGAGTTGCTATTGCTCGGGCTTTATCAATGGATCCAGAATTATTACTGTTTGATGAGCCGACTTCAGCGCTTGACCCAGAAATGGTAGGAGAGGTATTAGATACCATGACCCAATTAGCAAGAGAGGGTCTGACAATGATAGTAGTGACTCATGAAATGGCTTTTGCCCGTGATGTTTCTAGTCGGGTTGTTTTTATGGACAAAGGTGTAATTGTGGAAGATGGCTTAGCCCAGCAAGTGATTAATGAGCCCCAGCATGAGCGAACTAAATTGTTCCTAAGTCGTTTTCATAAAGAGCAAATGTAAAAATTAATAGACCTAAAAGAGGTGATCTTTATGACCACCTCTTTTAATAAGATCTAATTAGAGCGATGGTGTTATAATAAAAAAGCAGCTAATAAACTTAAAAGATTAAGGATGATGTTATGGAAGCAAAAATACCAACAAGACTCTCAAGGGTGAGCCTGCTCTTAAAAGAAGAGGGCCTAAGTCGGTTAGCTCAATCAAGAGTGGTAGTATTGGGGCTAGGCGGAGTAGGTTCTGCTTGTGCTGAGGCGTTAGCTCGAGGAGGAGTAGGCTATTTAACGATAATTGATGGAGATATTATTGAAGAAAGCAATATTAATCGTCAAGCTTTAGCCTTTTCATCAACCGTGGGTAAGGTTAAAGCAGATGTTATGAAAGCGATGATCGCTGAAATCAATCCGGACTGCCAAGTGGATGCCCGTCAAATATTTCTAACCAAAGAAAATATTGAGGAAATTTTAACTGATCTAGCAGGAGTGGATTATATAATTGATTGTATTGATACTATCTCTCAAAAATTAGAAATTGCAGCCTTTTGTCAAAAAGAAAAATTGCCCTTAATTTCATCTATGGGGGCAGCGAATAAATTAGATCCGACTTACTTAAACTTTAGTAAAATAGAAAAGACCTCTTATTGTCCCCTTTCAAAGATTATACGTCTAGAGTGCCGTAGAAGAGGCATTAAAAATTTAGAGGTTCTTTATTCTAATGAACAACCCTTCAAAGTTGAAAATCCTACTGGCAATACAAAATCACAAACCTTAGGTTCGATGAGTTATATGCCACCAATTATGGGAATGATGCTAGCAGGAAAAGTGATCCGACGTTTGGCAGGGAAGGAAGAATATAAAGTTTGGTAAATCGAAGTAAGAAGGAGAGGAGAGACTATGAATTTTTTAGATAGTCACTATCACTTTGATTTTATAAAAGACCAACAGGCTCGTCAGTTATTTTTAGAAACAATTGCTAAAGAAAAGCTTAAAATTGTGGCTCAAACTGTCACACCCTCAGGTTTTATTGAGTTAAAGGATAGCCTCAAAAAAATGGATTGTGATCAAAAGTTTCTGCCTTATTTATCTTTAGGTTTTCATCCTTGGTGGATTAAGTCTAAGGAACAAGCGAATAAGGAGTTAGCTATCTTTCAAGGGGAATTAGACCAATCTCTTTTAATAGGAGAAGTCGGTTTAGATTTTTCGACCAATGGATTGGAAAAAGCGGATGAGGACTTACAGATTTATGTTTTCTCAAACATTCTATCACTATTAGCTGAGCGTTTAAATAATCATTATGTGTTATCAATCCACGCAGTACAATCAGCTTCAAAAGTATTGGACTTAATAGAAAGTCATTCTGCTAAGAATATTACGGCAATTTTACACCGCTTTAATGGAACCAGTGATCAATTAACCAGACATCGAGATCAAGGAGGTTATCTATCTGTTCATCCGACGATGTTAAATACAAAAAAAGGACGCGCCTATGTTCAACAAATAGCTGGAGATCACATTTTACTTGAGAGTGATTGGCCAAGGGAGGATAAGATTATTTGTGATAGAAAAGAAGTTCAGCATATGGCTAAATCTTTAAAAGAACTTCTTAGGCAAACCGTCATAGATTTATCAGCCATCCGACAAGAAGAGATGGGACCAGTTATCGCTAGGACGCAAGCCAAAATTTATAAAGTATAAAATCACTCTGAAAGGGATAAGCCTAATATGAATATCGAACTTGTTAAGTTAGAGAAAAAACATCAGCTACTATTAATTGAGATGATCGAAGAATGGAAAGAAGATATAGAAAAAAATCAAACAGATGGTTCGCCATCGGCCATCTTTCGTCATGATCCACATGATTTTGGAGGATATATTAAGAGTATAGAAGGTAAAGAAGCTGTACACTCAGACCGTGTACCGGATTCGACCTTTTTTTGTCTCGACCGCAATCGGAATGTTTTGGTAGGGGCAGTGAATATTCGCCATTATTTAAATGATGGCCTTTTACTAAAGGGTGGACATATAGGAGACGGTATTCGACCGAGTGAGCGACGCAAAGGTTATGCCACAGCAATGATAGGTTTAGCACTAAAAGAGTGTAAACGAATCGGTATAAAAAGGGTTTTAATGATTTGTAATAAAGAAAATATTGGGTCCGCGAAATCCATTCAAAAAAATGGTGGCGTTTTAGAAAATGAAGTAGTTTATCCTGATGGCACTGTCGATCAAAGGTATTGGATAGAGCTAAGGGATGAATAATGAAGTATTATCTTTTCAAAAATTGTTCTATTTTTTGAGCATACTTAACTAGAAAATGATGAGTTAAAGACAAAGTATGTGGTGAATCGTTAAAAACAACTTGCAAAGGGCTTAAGGTATTTGTTAGAGTAAAAAAGTTAAAAACACAATTAGAAAGGTGACATTATTTTGCATTCGATAAACTTTGAAACATTTAAACGCTTTGCTTTTCCCGTTCATCTTGGAATTATCATGCCCTTAATTATGACTGCCATGCAGGGGCAAGTCGTATTCCCTGAAATGTTAGTTAAACTATCTGTTCTTTTACCCGTTTCAGTAATTCTTGGGGCTTATCTTCTTGATATACCAAAAATGTCTGAGCAATTCAATGAATTACTAGGTATCCAGCATCCAGAATGGTTAAAATTCGTAGTGGGACAATTCCCACCCGCCTTGATCTTTTCTTTTGTCATGGGCTTTCTTGGAGTATGGATGGAAGCGGGCATAAACGGCCAAGCTTTTTTGGGTGTTTTAAAGGGGCTTCCCTTAACAGTTTTTATCTCTATGATTATTCAAATGCTCGTGAGCCTATTGATTGATAAGGGCTATCAAAAATGGTTCTTTTCAA
This sequence comes from Facklamia sp. P12955, assembly GCF_050409565.1. Lineage (NCBI taxonomy): Bacteria > Bacillati > Bacillota > Bacilli > Lactobacillales > Aerococcaceae > Facklamia > Facklamia sp. P12955. The sequence continues at coordinate 108,899 of NZ_JBNUPF010000001.1, read as the reverse complement.
ATTAAGCAGTTAATTAAATAGAAAAGAACGGTTAACTAGATAATTCTACTAGTTAACCGTTTTTGATTAAGGAAGATTACTATAAAAAGTAGCGGTTAGAGCTTGAACGGTTAGTGAAACGAGACTGATAGCTATCCAACAAGAGAGGCCAAGTAAAATGGGTTTCTTTCCTTCTCTAATTAGTTCACTTAATTGAGAGTTTAACCCGATAGCCGCCATAGCCATACTGATAAAAAATTTAGCGAGAGTTTTTATCAGGGGAATAAACTTTTCGACGTAACTATAGGTAAATGCATTTGTTGGAAGAAGGTCCACTATGGAAGTGACTAAGGCAGCTAAAATAAAATAGAGAATAAATGTAGGAAGTAAGTGAAAAATAGTGGCTTTTGCGTGTTCATTTTCCTTACGAGCTTGCATCAAAGATAGACCTATCGTAATGGGAATAATGGCTAGTGTTCGTGTTAATTTGACCGTTACTGCAGCAGATAGGATGCCTTCCACTTGATAGAAGCTTTCTGCTGTCGCTGCTGCGGCAGTCACTGAAGAAGTGTCATTAACTGCAGAACCTGCGAAGATAGCAAAACCTTCTGTTCCTAATCCTAAGTTATAACCTAAAGTAGGGAAAATCAAAGCAGCCAGTACATTAAAAATAAAAATAATTGAAATAGCCTGAGCAACTTGCTTATCATCTGCTTCAATAACTGGAGCAGTGGCTGCAATTGCAGAACCTCCACAAATAGCTGATCCGACCCCAATTAAAGTCGCTAATTTCGTTTCCATCTTAAATTGCTTATGAAAGAACCAAGCAACCAGTAGCGCAATCGAGATAGTAGCAACTATTACAGGTAAGCTTTTGCTGCCAACTTTAATAATCATTGAGAGGTTCAAGGAGAAACCTAATAAAACAACTGCCCATTGTAGGATATTTTTCGCTGAAAAGCGAACACCGAGATGAAAAATGGCATGATTAGCTAATTGGGGCTGAATGAGACTGATGATCATGCCTATTAAGATAGCAAAGACGGGTGCTCCAATAATCGCCAGTGAAAAGTTTCCAATCGATACACTAGCTAAAAGGCTAGCAAAAATAGCAATCAAGAAACATAAAAGAAGTCCTGGAAGTTTATTTTTTACTGAGTTCATGTAAAGAGATCTCCTTTAATTTTATATCACATCTATCCTACCAAACTTTATTAATTAATAAAATAACAAAAACCCTACTTTTTCTAATAAAGATAGGCGAACTAGTTAGGCATAGAAATAAACAATGCAGATAAGTAGGATAATCGTCCCACAAAGGTGGCAAATAAGAGATATACTAGCTTCTCTTTTATATTGCTTCATTAAGAGTTGATCATAGGAAGTGAGTTTATCTTTAGGAAATTTCCTTCTGCCGATAAGATAGAGTATGATATTTGAAGAGTTGTTTCCAGCGATATTAAAAATACCCCAAAATTTGGGATGTTTTAACCCTCGCGCCTTAGCATCAATAATAGTCATTTTATAGATGAAGTAAGCTAATAAGCTGCCAGAAGCTAGCGCAATGGTAGCGACAATTACAATTATAAATATTTTGATAGTTTCATTCATTTTTACGCCTCCTATATTCTTTGAATGATTTCATGAATAATGATTCCTGCCGTTATGGCCATTATAATAAAAATAGCAAGTAGCCATTCGACATGGTTAGGCATCAGGTGATGGAGTATGAATAGTGCTAAGATGATAGTTAAACTAATTAAAATAATCTTAAATAAATGTTTGTTACTACGAACTACATTTGAACTTTCTTGATAATGATTAATCAATTTTTCGTCTCCTTTCATCAATTGATCCAGACTGATTTGATAAAGATTGCTAAGGTCTATGACACTCCGAATATCAGGGTAATTTTTCTCGTTTTCCCAATTTGAAACGGATTGACGAGTAACCCCAATTTTTTCTGCAACTTCTTCTTGAGTTAAATTTGCATGCAAGCGTGCTGTTTTGAGTTGTTGGCCAAGACTCATAATGTCGCCTCCTTCTGTTTTAAATTTAGCATTTTCACTTGATATGTCTAGTGAAAGTCTTTTACATTCGTAAAATAATAGTGGAAAAGATGTTTTACATGACCCTATCATCCATTTTAAGACCTTGATGGGCAAATTTAATCAAAAATTACTAATAAATGATATAATAGGCTCTGTTAAAAAATCTGAAAACACAAAATATCATGTTTGAAGTTAGGTTGGAACGAAAAGAGGGTGATACAATGAACAGGTTAAATTTTTGGTCTAACCAAGTACAGGGAATTCAAACGCTCTATTCTAGTCGTAAACTACGTTTTAGTAAGGAAAATGCCAATGCTTATCAAACCATTTTTAATATCGATCAAAAACTTCCTCTTAGAATTTTAGAAATAGGTTGTGGGCCGGGTGCTTTATGTCAGGTATTAAAAGATTGGTACCCGAATGCCAATGTAATTGGATTAGACCGCGATCACAACTTCATAGAATTTGCTAAAGAAAACATTCCTGAAGTTGAATTTTTAGAGGGTGATATTTATAAGCTTCCTTTTGAGGAAAATAGTTTTGATGTTATTCTTTCGAATACAGTGGTTGAGCACATTGAAACAAACACTTTCTTTAAAACACAGTATCATTTATTAAAATCCGGAGGAGTCTGTCTTTGTCTCAGTCAAGCTCAAGGGGTCATTCACCAAGCACCGGCTTTGCTTTCTTTTAATGAAGATAAAAATACCTTTTGGCGGCAGATTGAAGTCTTAACAAACGGCCAAGATGATAGTATCCAAACTTTTCAACTAGGTAAGTATAAATTAAACGAGCAAGAATTGCCTCAAACAATGGAAAAGTTTGGTTTCCAAGACGTCTCAATGTCCTATGTTACGACTCATTTGACCCCGGATAATCCACAAGTAAGTGATCGCTTGGCTCATGCGATGATTGAGAGCGACCGTCTCGGTGATCTTGAAATATTGAACAGATTATTCAAGAATCCCCTTTTAAAAGAATTACAAAAAGACATTGAACAAATGATTGCAAAGACCAATCAAAAGTATGATAAAAGATAGGTGCTTTATCAAAAGGGCCAAAACAGTGGGATACGAAGATTTCTACTACCAACGTCCTTAGAGGAATAAAATGAAGCCATTAAAACTTATTGAAAGATCTTTTTTCTTTCACTAAGTTTTTGGTGATTGTAATTAGTGCTTCAACTTGTTACTATTTATTGAGATATGGAGGAGTAGCAATGAGAAATTTAGATTTATTAAACGGTAAGATATTCAAAACAATGTTGAAATTATCGACGCCTTTAATGTTAACTGCTTTTATTCAAATGACTTACACTTTAACCGATATTGCCTGGATTGGAAGACTCTCTACTGAGGCTGTAGCTGCAGCAGGACAAGTTGGCTTTGCTTTGTGGATTGCTTCGAGTTTGATGTTGATCCCTCGAATTGGAATGAGTGTCCTGACGGCACAAGCCTATGGGGCACGAGATGAAAAGACAGCACGCTCTTATATTAACAATGGTTTTTGGTTAGCCCTTATAATGGGACTTGCTTTTGGAGGCCTCTTAATTTTATTTAAAGATCCCTTTATTAATTTCTTCCAATTAGAAGATGACGTCAATCAACTGACTGAAGAATATTTGATTGTGATTGCTTCGGGTGTTTTTTTATTTTTTATTAACCCTGTTATATCTGGAGCCTATAATAGTTTAGGTAATAGTAAAACACCTTTTGCCGTCAATACTCTCGGACTGGTTATTAATATTATCTTAGATCCCATCTTAATTTTTGGCTTAGGGCCTCTTCCAGCCCTAGGGATTAAAGGGGCTGCTATGGCAACTATTTTTGCTCAGTTTATGGTATTTATTTTGTATCTTTATGCTATTTATCGCCAAGGAGATTTACTTTACCGCAGTCGCATCCACTTGTGGTCATTTAACAGTAAGAATCTAGGGCAAATCATTAAAGTAGGACTACCACCTTCTATTCAGTCGAATGCACACGCTTTAGTCAGTGTGTTACTAAATCGTTATGTTGCTTCCTATGGCGCTATGCCTTTAGCTGTTACCAGTGTGGGGTCAAACATTGAATCCATTTCATGGATGACCACTGAAGGTTTTGCAGTAGCGATTACGGCTATGGTAGGGCAGAATTATGGAGCTAAACTTTATGAACGAGTAGAAGGGATTTATCAAACGACCATTCGCTCCTTATTAGCCATTGGTTCATTTGCGACCTTAGTTCTTATCGTATTTAGAATGCAGTTCTTCAAGCTATTTATACCAGATGACCAGCAAGCTATCGCTTTAGGAGCTGTTTATTTACTTGTCTTTGGTTTAAGCCAATTATTTATGAGTTTTGAAATTGGTGGAAGTGGCTTCCTTAACGGTTTAGGAAATACTCAAGCCCCTGCAACTGTGAATACTGTTTGTAATTTGTTGAGAATCCCATTTGCTTGGCTGTTTATGCCTAATTATGGTGTGGTTGGAGTTTGGATTGCTATGTCTCTTTCCACTGCTTTAAAAGGAATAATTATTTACTTATTAGCCCGTAAGAATTGGAAAAAGCTCTACCTGTCTCATGCTAATTAGACATAAGAAAGTAGAGCTTAAATTAATTAATTATTCTCTTTTAAATTTGACACCCAATCTTTAGCATCTTGCACAATTTGAGGCGTAATTTGATGGGTATGTACCCATTCAATGGATAGGTCTGCTTGAACGTTTGTTAATTTTTTAATTAAGTCATTGTTTGCTTGCATACTACAGATTGGATCTGCCTCACCCATGGATAAGAAGAGTTGATGATTTGATAAATCTTTCTGCTGATCAATGTCCATAGGGTAGAGTGGGGCAAATAAAATTCCTTTATTAAAGCTTTCTGGATAGTGAATTAAGATATTTAAAGCAATATTAGATCCGTTTGAGAAGCCAATGAATATTACTTTACTTAAATCAAATCCTTTTTCACTACTCATCTTTTTGATGAATTCAACAAGCTCATCACTTCTTTCCGCTAGATCTTCTAAATCATAGAGACCTTCGGCCTTCCGTTTAAAATAACGGAGGGCTCCATTTTCGTTAACAGTTCCTCTTATAGAGAGAATATTAGCTGAAGATGAGATTTCTTTGGCTAAAGGAATAAGGTTAGTTTCGTCTCCTCCTGTACCGTGTAACAGGACAAAAGTGTATTCAGCATTATCAGCTGCGTGATAGATATATTCCATAATTACCTCCTACTTTGGTCTTTCAAGTTGAATGGTCTGTCCTAAAGTTGCATAATCATTACCCGCTAAACGACTGATCGGTTTTAATTGATCAGCAAGCACATAAGAATTCTGGTAAACTTCCTCAGAAAGATGGAAATGTACTACTCGCATCAAGAATAAGTCAGCTGAAACTTCTTTACCATTTGATGATGGGATCTTGATGTGTTGGTGTAATACTGTTTCATACCTTACTTTCATCTCAGCTATACCAGGCGTTTGAATTGTTTGACTGCTAGCAAGAGTGAATTGGGTTAAATCCAATTCACTCTTATTTTTTGGCAAATTGCTAGCTGTCAAATTGACTTCTTGTAAATTTTCTTGGTCTACGATGTGGAAAACGGCTTCTTTATTAGCTAGGATGTTTCGAGCGGTATCCTTCATCTTACCTTTTCTTTGAATGGACACCATGAGGATGGGTGGATTGTAAGCTACCATATTAAAGTAGGAAAAGGGTGCTAAATTTAAGCTTTGATCGTCATTTTGTGTGGCTATCATTGTAACAGGTCTAGGGATGACTGAACCAATTAAAACCTTATACTGATCTTTAGGTGATAAGTCTGTAACTTTATAAGATAACATATTATCTACTCGCCTAATCCACTATAAATTTAGGCAAAGATGACTCGATTTCTGAACGCTTAGACTCAAACTGTTCAGGTAGTTTTAATTGACTACCTAAATGATCGAAATCTTCATCTACTTGGAAGCCAGGTTCTTTAGTAGCAAATTCGAAAATGATGCCACCTTTTTCTCTTAAATAAATCGATTTAAAGTATTTACGATCTTTGACAGGAGTCAGATGATAATTCGCTTCTTTTAAATGGTCATGCCAAGCTTGAAGGTCAGTCAATCGATCAACTGACCAGGCTACATGATGAACAGTGCTTATGCCAAAACGTCCTAGTGGTTGTGCCTTTTTTAAAAGTAACACACGGTGTTTTTCAGGTCCACTTAATTCGATGTGTAGGTATTCGTCAGCTTCTTCAACCAATTTGGCCCCCATTTCACGTGTTAACAAGTCAAGAGTCCCTTGAGGGTTGGTAGATAGGAGTACCAAGCCATAGAAACCGATAATTTCATTATTGTCTGAGCTTGTCTCAGCTTCGACTAAAGCAATATCTAGATCATGAGGATCTGAAAATTCTAAAGTGGCTGCAGAGAACATATTACTCTTATGATAAGTAATCTCATGTTTTTCTAATTGATTTTGCCAAGCTGTGAGGCTGCCCTTAGGGATAGAAAAAGCAATTCTTCCGACTTGCCCCCCGCCTTTTGTCCCTTTATGGTCATTATCCCATGGGAAGAAGGTCATAATTGTTCCATTATCAACCTTCGAATTCGCAAAATAGGTATGATAAACAGAAGGGTCATCAAAATTGACAGTTTGCTTAACAAGTTTTAAACCGAGGACTTTTGTATAAAAATCGTAGTTTTCTTGCACATTACCCACTATGGCACTAATATGATGAATACTTTGAATTTTATCAACCATGATTTATTCCCCTTTCCAAACAGTATCAAATGGGCGAACTTGACTTTCGATTGATTCTCTTTGACCTTCTAAGAATGGTGGTAAAGATAAGATTTCACCCAGATTCTCATAAGATTCGTCTCCCATAAAGCCAGGTCCATCAGTAGAGATTTCAATTAAAATGTGACCGATGCGAGCGTATAAAGCCTTAAAGTAATAGCGATCAACCAAACCAGAATTTCCAATTTCTAATTTTTGGTAACGATCTGCCCAAGCTTGAATCGCTTCGTCATCGGCTACTCGGAAGGATACGTGGTGAACAAGTCCATAACCTTGCTGCACTTGTGGAGTTTCAACGTCTTTGCGTAGAATAACTTGACCACCGTGTCCGCCTTCACCAACTTCTAAGAGTGCAACATCGTCATGTTCTTCGACAATACGCATTTCATAGATAGTTGTTAAGGCAGCTTTGAATTCTTCAAAGTAACCGACAGTAATTTCAATAGGCCCAAGGCCGTAAATAGCAAATTCTTCAGGAATAGGACCGTTTTTCCAAGGAATTCCTCCAGGGATACCCTCATTATTTTCATCTGAGAAGATTTGATAGGCTTGGCCATCTTCTTCTTCAAAAGCTAATACTTTGCTACCGAATAATTCTTTAATACCTTCATGTTTAACATTTTTTTCTTCAAAACGTTTTAAGTAATATTCTAAAGCCTCATCAGATTTTACACGCAAACCAATACGGGAAATTGAGTTTGTTCCTTTAACGCCTTCTGGTAAGTTAGGAAAATCAAAGAAAGTTACATCCGTACCAGCATTTCCACGGTCATCAGCAAAAAAAGTGTGATAAGTATGGATATCATCTTGGTTAACTGTTTTCTTAACCAAACGTAAGCCTAAAGTTTTTGTCATAAAGTCATAGTTTCTTTCTGCGCTATTTGTCATAGCTGTCACGTGGTGGATTCCTAATAAGTTGTTCATAAAATTTCCTCCTTTAAATTTAGAGAGTCAAAGCATTTAATAAGATTCGATTTTGTTATCTCGAATTCGAATTAAATTTAACATGAATGAACAGAAAATGCAAGCATTTTGTCTCGAATTTTACATTTCGCATTGTTTTATTATTTATTGAATGGTTTTAGTATAAAATAAGAGTGTGATGTTGATAAGGAATGTGTCTTGCAGTCAGTCTGTAATTTGCTAAAAGTGTGACGATCGAAATGTTATCTTATGATAATGAAGATTTTGTAGCTTTTAGTCAGCTGAAAGTCAAATCGAGAGCGAAGCTTATAAAAGTAGAAAGTGAAACTTAATTTAGAAAGTGCATTAGGGATATGGGAATTGCAAAAAATGCAATCATTGAGCTTGTTAAATTGGCACCTTTAGGAGATCCACTCGAAATTCGAGTGAGAGGTCATCAACTTTCGATTCGTAAGAGTGAAGCTGAATTAATTTAAACAACTCTTTTATCGGGAGGAGCGAAGCATGCGTAAAATTACCTTATTAGCTAATCTTAATTGTGGGAAGACCACACTTTTTAATCTGCTCACCGGATCTAATCAAAAGGTCGGAAATTGGCCGGGCGTGACGATTGATAAAAAGAGGGCTAATTTTAAACGAATCCTACCACGGTCATTGTTGATTTACCAGGCATTTTTTACCTTCCTATATAAAAGAAACTTTATCACACGACTATCTATTAGATGAGCAGGCTGATATGATTTAAATGTAGTAGATGGGAATAGATTTGAAAGAAGTTTTTATTTAACTATCCTATTATTAGAGTTAGGAATCCCACTGGCTATTGTAGTGAATAGGGCAGCATAAGTTAAAAAAAGCATTGGATTAGATTCAATAGTTTTATCAGAATTCTTTCATTAAGTTGTTCTTTTCATTTCTGTTAATGAATTTTAAAACCCTTATGATTCTTTTCATAATTGTAGGAGGTTTAATTTATCTCCTAAAAAAGAATGGTAATCTTTTAAAGCCGGAAAGAACAAGTGGACATCTTGCACTGTAACGGATTGTCCTTTGGCCGGATTGAATGTTAAAACACCCACCAATATAGTAGGATGTTCCTGTGATAAAGTATCTGATGAAGAGCGACTAGTTATTCAAAGAGAAATTGCTCAGGCCAAAGTTAAATTTCAAAAAAATTAATAACTAACAGCTCTACTCTTTATATTGGTTTAGGCTGTTTTTGAATTAAAATAGAAATTTCCGTTCTTGACTTGACCGACTTTGAAAAGTATGAGACTCTAAAAAAGAAATAATAAAATAGAGAGGGCGTTTTGGATGCGAGATTTATCTTTTTTTAAAAAATCGATAATAATACTTACACTGATCAGTCTTGTAAATCTTTTGTATCCATATCAAGTCCTGGCTTTGGAGGCTTACTATTCTAAAAGTATTTATGTTTATAATTTAACAGAAGACAAAACCGAGTTGTCTTTAAAAGCCAACGTCTCTCGTAAACCTGCTTCCTTAGTAAAAATTATGACAACACTTGTTGCACTAGAACATATCGATAATCTATCAGCCTATGCTCCAGTGGATGAAGCCAGTTACTATCAGGCCATAGAAGAAGGCGCAGCTATGGCGGGTTATTATCCTTATGAGTCAACCACTTTTCGTGATTTGCTCTATGGCACCATGCTTCCTTCAGGAGCTGAAAGTGCAAATTCATTAGCACTTAATGTAGCCGGATCCAAAAAGACTTTTATTAAGTGGATGAATGAAAAAGCTGAAGAATTAAAATTAAAAAAAACTAAGTTTAAAAGCGTGGATGGCATGGATCAAGCAGGTCAAGTAACTACTGCTAAGGAAATCGCTATGTTATTGAAAGAAGCTTTAAAAAATGGTCATTTTGAAGCAATCTTTAAACGTAAAGACTATTTATCGACGGCAACTAATGCCCATCCCTCAGGTGTTTATATGGAAAGTACTGTTTTCAAAAAATTGCGGGAATTTTATCAAGACGGTTTTGAGATTACTGGTGGCAAATCTGGTACTACCTATGGAGCCGGTTTATGCTGGGCCACTTTAGCTGAAAAAGATGGTAAAGAATATATAGTGGTTGTCATGGGTTCAGAATTAAATGATCTTAATAACCGAGTAGAAGGACAAGTGCTGGATACACTTAAAATTCTTTCAGAACTATAGTAAAAAACGGAAGAAAACTTATAAATAATATTAAAAAGGACTCTCAAAGTGTACTGACCTCCTAAATCCGGATACGGAATTAGGAGGTCATATGTATGTCTAAAGATAATTTTGACTGGCGATTAAAGGTAGTAATAGAAAAGGAAAAGGGTGACAAGCGATGGAAGAAAAGAGCCATCGCGAAGATATGGATTGAGTTTTGCAAGCTTCAGGAATTAATTGTTTATCAGAAACTGCTTTAGAATCTTTTCTAAAGTGTGGGATAGCTTCAATGTTAATGAGGGTAAAATGTTCAAACTTATAACGCTATTCCATCGTTTTCAAGAGGTGAATTTATAGTAGATAATCCCGAAGACATAAAGAAAGTTCATGAGCTAGACTTAGAAACGGGGCAAAGGCTGTTCCCTGGTCGACAAGTTTTAGTAGTTACACAAGCAGACAACGAAAATGCATTCCTATATAATCACATTGTTATAAACAACCCGAATCCAATTGGTGTATCAAACTATCAAGATCTAATAATCGTTGGGTAAATATACAGCCTAAGCACGACGAAATACTAGGAGAATTTGGTGCGAATGTAATTACTTATCAAAAGATAAAGCGATTAATTGTAGAACGATTAGCGAAATTAAAACTGCTGACAAGGGTAAATGTGTTTGGAAAGACGATTTAAGAGAGAATCCTAGAATCCCTAACCAATTCTGAAGTTGTGACCATGAAGAAGTTTAAAGAGGATATATTATTAAATTATAAAGTAGATGCGAGGGAACGAAAGCATGGTAATTTATCCTATTAATTTATAGATGAAGATTTTATAGAGCAAAAAATAAGAGCTGATAAATTGGGAACTCTTTATGCTAAAGAAAAACTTCACTTAGCTATTGAATGAAATACGCAAGGTCAACCAAAGCCCGCAGGAAAGAAAACTGCACAAAAGAAATCGTCAGCAATAAAACGCTCACCAATCACACAAACGTCTCTAATAAACGTACAAGTGGTAGAAAACGACGGAAACAAAGATTATAGCGATCTGTTCAAAGAAGAACCTACACAAACAACAAAAAAGTTAAGAAGAAGGTTAAACCTAAAAAAGAAGATATACCAGCTTTTAAACCAGCAAATAATGAAGATTTTTACGATGTAAAGAGAAAGTCTGCTAAATCGATAGAAGACGTACAAAAAATAGTAAAAGAAAGATACGGGGAAGCTTTGATAGATAGCAAGTACAAAGAAACACTAGAATATAAGATAACTAAAGCCAAGGAGGAAGAAGCAAAAAAACAAGAACTACGTGATAGATAATTATTTACTTAATATCAAAAAATAAAAGTAGCTCTCAAAAGCTGAAAACTACTTTAAACAAATATTAACTTTATAACTTAAGACAGCTAACTAGCCTGAATACTCTGAGGACAGCCACCAAATAAAGGTAAATAAGTGAGTAAACTTATAACAGCCGTAAGAATACCAGCTATTTTATAAAACTTTTTTTTCATTCATCACTTTCCTTATACCAAAGAAAGACAAAAATACCTAATAATATAGAAGCTAACACTAAAATATTTTAAAATTAGAAAAAAAGAATTCATTAAAAGCTAGTTTTTAACTCTAACTTTTTGGAATCACCTTATAGCCACTTTGATGTGGCTGTTTTTATCTAGTTTAAAGCTTTTTTATAGATTGCTCTGGATACTTTCAACGTATGATTTTTGTGTTCACCAATTTTAGTAAATTTATTGGCCTCAAGTTAATTGACTAGATAGTTGATATATATCAATTTCTGTAAGCTAGCAGGCAATCCAATTGGCTGGAAGAAATTGCGTGTGGTTTCAATAGCTGTTTTTTCTTCTCGTCTGATCTTTTTTAACCGTTAAAACTTTACTAATGATGATTGAGAAGGTATCGATAGGATTACCATTAAAAGCAGCAGTCATAAATTACTCCCACCAATGACTGCCCCCCTCCTGTGGTTAAAATAAAGTTCAAGCTTTCAGATTTTATTTTATCTACTGTTTTCAGAAGTTTTTCATAATATGAGATTGCACACAATCTCATAGACTTCACTCCAGTGACTTTGCCTCAGAATGATTACTATTTTATCGAAGCTAGCAACTTTTAGACAGTTTCTCAGCCAAAAATGATTAATACTCTGCTATTATTGGGAATTGACTGGACAATAATGTGTCCTAATTAAATGAGAAATGTGATGGATTATAAAATATGAAGTTTCTAAACGTCATAGCTAAGCCTTCTGTTATTTAATTTTTAAAGTAACAATCTTTTAAAAGCACTTTTAACGCTTATCGGATCTAATAATGCTATACTGAGAATTCGAGCTGATCATTTAGTCGGTTGATACTAAAGATAGAAAGGAAATATCTATGTGTACAGGAATTAAAATTAATTACCCCGGCGGACATGTTGCAGGACGAACAATGGATCTGGAAGCACCCGTTGACTACAATATACTTTACTTGCCTAAGGGGTATCCGGTAGCTGAAAATTTGCTAGGCGGCTTTCACCATTCTCAATATAAGATGCTTGGAGTTGGTTTTCGAAATATGGACCCTTTAAAGGATGGGGTCAATGAGCATGGTCTGATTGGAATCACCAATGATTTTGGAGGATTTGGCTTATATGATAATCAAGTAGATAAAAAGAAGAACAATGTTTCTGCTTTTTATTTTATGAATTATATCTTAGGTAATTGTCGCAATGTTGATGAAGTCTTAGCGATTTTACCGACCGTTCACATCTCAAGTCATGATATGAATGGAAATAAAGTCATCACACCAATTTTCCACTTTATGTTTTCAGACAGTCAGCAAAACTGCATTGTGGTTGAGCCTGAAAAGAAAAAACTAAAAGTCTACCAAAATCCTTATGGTGTCATGACCAATGCACCAAAATTTCCTTCTCATCAAAAACTCTTGCAAACTACTTTTAATCAAGAAAATTTGAACCAATTTAATGCTGCTAAAGACCTACCTGGTGGATATGATCCAAAATCACGTTTTTTAAAAGCTTATTATCTAGCACAACAAACACTTGATAATCATGACAGTCAGTCTGCCTTTGGCAATCTTTACCGCGTCTTATCTTCTGTTGCTTTACCTAAAGGCTTTATCCCTAACAAAAAATATCATTCTTACACACATACTGTTTATTTATCTGCTTATGATAGTCCATCAAGAAGGTTGACCATTCAATCCGCTCAAAATCAAATGGTTTATTCAATAGTTTTTGATGACATCGAAGATTTAAATCGAAGACAGGCTATATTCTTGCCGGCTGGATTTACTTATCAAACACTTAAATAAATTAAAAACGCTGGAAGTTATCCAGCGTTTTTTTATGGTGATAGGATGCGAAAGTGGGTATATTTTATTTGCCAATAGACTCATCTTTAATAGTCTTAGAAATTAAATTTTTTCGCAGAAAATCAATTCTGCCATATCGAAACTAAAATAGGCTGTTTGATCATCGTTATATGAAAAAATAAAAATACGATTTGTGTCATCAATCTTATCTAGGTGAATTCTTTGATTTAATTCAAGATTAATTTGTTGTAAGTATTCTAGTAGTTCATGTTTATCGATACAGCGACGAAACACTAGGTGGTCACCTTCACTAAATGATGATAGAGGTGTCCGATAAACTTCTTGATAATTATCAATTGTGGGAATAATACTTCCATGAGGACAAAATTTTGGATAATCTAGCAGTTTTTCTAATTTCTCAAAAAAATAGTCACTTTCTAAATGTTCAATAGTTTCAGCATCGTTGTGAACTTGCGTGATGTCATATTTTAAGATTTTCATTAAAAAAAGTTCGGCAATGCGATGTTTACGCACAACCTTAATCGCACTTTCTAATCCTTGTCTGGTTAAACGCACTCCTTTATAGGCGATAGATTCAACAAGATTGTCTTCAACTAATCGGCTAATCATATCGGTTACAGACGGAGCTGAAATATTTAAGCTGTCCGCAATTAATTTATTTGAAACATATTCTTCACTACCGTTCAAACTGAAAATCGCTTTAAGATAGTTTTCTTTGACATTGGATCGTTTCATTATCTCTCCCTCTTTCATAAGCTTTTAATACCTTAGTCTTTCTTAGTGAATTTTCTTAGTAAATTTAGTATAACACAACTACAATTAACTAGACTAAAATAGTTTTTCACCAAACAAAATTATGATATAGCAATCACAAAACAAAAACATTAGACCCTCCTAAATAATTTATTGCTTAAAGTTAAAAAATAGTGTACACTCTTACTAGTGAAGAAAGGAGTATATATATATGATTCAAATTAAACATTTGAATGTTGATTATTTTGGGCACAAAGCACTAGTCGATGTGAACCTTGATATCCCATTTGGATACAGTGAGGGTATTATAGGGCCGAATGGCGCTGGAAAATCAACCTTAATGAAAGCAATGTTAGGAATTATTCCTAGCAGTGGAAAAGTGACTTATAATGGCGAGGACATTAAAAATAAATTAAGAAAAATTGCCTATGTTCCTCAAAAAAGTGACTTAGACTTAACTTTTCCCATTACAGTTGAAGATACTGTTTTAACAGGAACTTACCCTAATTTACCATTATTTAAAAGACCAGGTAAGAAGGAAAGAGAAATTGTGGATTACTGTTTGGAGCAAGTAGTGATTGAGGATATTCGAAAAAAACAAATTAGTAATCTATCTGGTGGTCAGCTACAAAGGGTGTTTATTGCTCGAGCACTGGCTCAACAAGCAGAAGTTTTCTTTTTAGATGAGCCTTTTGTTGGGATTGATCTCAAAAGTGAGAATATTATTGTGGATATCTTGAGGCAATTGCGCAGTGATGGAAAATCGGTATTAGTGGTCCATCACGATCTTCATGAGGTGCAATCATACTTTGATCGACTTTTAATTTTAAATAAATCAGTCATCGCTGAGGGAGCAGTTAAAGAAGTGTTTACTAATGCGAATATTCAAGCAGCCTACGGAGGCTCATTAGGAAATGTTCAAATAAAAGGGTTAGGTGATTAAAATGACAGAAGTGTTTTCTCAACTCTTTGACCTACCTTCCTATGTTATTAATGCAGGTTTATCCGCAATTTTTTTAGGGGTAGTGTCTGGAATTATAGGTAGCTTTATTGTTTTAAGAAAGATGGCCTTGATGGGAGACGCATTATCGCATGCGGTATTACCTGGGGTAGCTCTTTCCTATATGTTTGGTATTAATATGTTGTTTGGAGCATCGCTTTTTGGGATTTTTGCTGCTGTTCTCATTCAATATATTTCAAAAAAATCTAACATTAAAAGTGATACTGCGATTGGCATCATTTTAAGTTCATTTTTTGCTTTAGGAATTATCTTAATTAGTCAAGCACGAAGTGGAATCGATTTAAATCACGTCTTGTTCGGTAATATTTTAGCGGTTCCGAATTCTGAGTTAGAACAATCTTTTTGGGTACTCGTTGCTGTGATTATTATTGTAAGTCTCTTTTATAAAGAGTTATTAATTTCATCCTTCGATCCTGTTGTTTCGAAAGCATATGGACTCAATACGGATTTCTATCATTATTTATTAATGCTTATGTTGTCCGTTGTAACTGTCTCCTCACTCTCCCAAGTAGGAATTGTGTTGGTTATTGCTATGTTAGTTATACCAGCTGCGACTTCCTATTTATGGACAAATAAACTAATCCATATGATTCTATTAGCCTCAATAATTGGAGCTTCAATGGGACTAATCGGAACATATATAAGTTTCCAAAATAATCTGCCTACGAGTTCAGCAATTGTCTTGTTGGGTTCACTAGTTTTCTTAATTTCATTTTTTGCTTCACCAAAAAACAATTTTTTTAGAAAGGAAAAAGTATCATGAAAATATTTAAAAAATTTATTGCATTGACTCTATTATTATCTACTATCTTATCAGGAATTGGAGGGGGGGTAAAAGCCCAAGCCGCTGAAGATAAAAGCCTAAAAATCGTAGCAAGTTATTCAATCATCGCTGATATGGTTAAGAATATCGTTGGAGAACATGGAGAAGTCTATAGTTTAGTGCCAATTGGAACAGACCCTCATAGCTATGAGCCGTTACCAGGAGATGCTCAAGAAGTATCTGAAGCTGATCTCGTTTTTTATAACGGATTTAACCTCGAAACAGGAAAAGGTTGGTTTGATGATTTACTTGATGTAACTGATAAAAAAGATGTAGCTTTTGCGGTGACTGAAGAAGTAGAACCTATGCATTTAACAGCTGAAGGTAAAGAAAATGAGCAAGATCCTCATGCTTGGCTAGACGTACAAAATGGCATTAAATATGTTGATCTTATTGCTGAAAAAATAATTGAAGCTGATCCAGAGCATAAAGAAGAGTATCTAAAAAATAAAGAAGCTTATACCAAAGAATTAGAAGATCTAGACCAATATGCAAAAGATGAAATTGCTAAAATTCCAGAAGATCAACGAATCTTAGTTACTTCAGAAGGAGCTTTTAAATACTTTTCTAAGGCCTATGGCTTTGAAGCAGCTTATATTTGGGAAATCAATACAGATAATCAAGGAACACCTGACCAAATGAAGCGTATCTTAGATATTATTAATGAGCGTGATGTGAAAGCCTTATTTGTTGAAACATCAATCAATCCTAAAACAATGGAGACAGTTTCTCAAGAAACAGGAATTCCTGTTAAATCGAAAATCTTTACAGATTCATTAGCAAATGAAGGCGAAGAAGGAGATACATACATCACAATGATCAAATGGAATGTTGACCATATTGTGAGTGGTATTCTTGAAACGGAATAATTATAAGATTTGCTAAAAGAACTAACTACATTTATCTTAGGGAGAGCTTAGGATATATTAGAAATTAAGAAACATTCTACTTATACACGTTCATCGGATGCATGAGGTGTTCGGTAGATTATATTATAGGGAGAATAAAATGCGGTTGAGTATTTATACTCGACCGTTTTTTATATGGTAATTGGATATGAGTAGCAAATATATCCTGTCTTGCAAAAATCAAGATCTATGTGGTGGTGTTTGCTGAAAGTAATCCAGAATCTACCGATAATTAAAAAACTTTAACTCTTAAATAAAAAGAATAAATATGCGAAAAGTATGCTAGTATCTATATGTTGCTGAAATATTTTTGGAGGAATGCATGAAAACGAAATGTAACTATTTATTAAGCTTATTAATACTTTTTCTAGCCATCTCTTTAAGTGGCTGCTTACAAGTTGAAGAGTTTTTGCAAGAATTCACTGAAGAACCAGTCAGTGAACAGTTAGCAAGTGATTCCAGTAAAACAAGCCGAGAGGGTTTTACAGAATTAAAAGTTGAAACAGATCCATGGCTTAACCAAGAAAACACGAGCGAGGTCGTTCAAGAAGAAGCGTTTTATTATAATCTAGAACAAGTCGCTGCCTATATTCATCAATATAATCGATTGCCAGCTAATTATATAACTAAGGAAGAGGCAACTAAGCAAAACTGGTCAACTGCTGATCCGATTTATGTGATTGGTGGCAATCGATTTGGCAATCGAGAGGGTAAATTACCTAAGAAAAAAGGAAGGCAATACTATGAAGCTGATATTCAAGCAGGGTACAGTCACCATCGTGGATCTGAACGAATCGTGTATTCTAATGATGGGCTGATTTATTACACTGACGATCATTATGATAGTTTTAAGCAGCTTTATTGAAAGGATGAAGAGTATGAAAATTATATTAGATGGCCAAGCCTTTACAGACAAGGAGACGACTTATTGCTATTTGATTGATCGATTAAATTTGCCCCACTACACGGGTCATAATTTAGATGCTTTATGGGATGTCCTAGGAGATAGCCGTCCTTTAGAGATTGAAATATACCGTGCGCGTTTAATTTTGGACCAACTCAATGATTATGGCCGTTGGTTGCTCGATTTGTTTGGGGATGCTTCAATTGAAATGGAACATCAAGTGACTCTTCATTGGTAGAGTATTTGGGAAGGCAATCGTCTTCTCTTTTTTAAGAATAAGTACTATTAAATTTAAATCAAACTCGTTATAGTAGAATGAGAGAATTAAAGGTGGGAGAAGCTATGCAAGAAACAATTGGACTCTATATACATATCCCTTTCTGTCAAAAGAAATGCCATTATTGCGACTTTTTAACCTTTGTGGATATGGAAGAGAGAATGGATGAATACGTTACCTACTTAATTAAAGAAATGGCTCTTTATAGTGGAAACTATCAATTAGACACAATTTATTTTGGTGGCGGAACACCTTCTTATTTAGAAGCTGAACAGATGGTTAAGATTATGGAAGCCATCCAGAGTCATTTTGTGATTCTTTCAGATTGTGAGATTTCGATTGAAATGAATCCCGAATCTGTCACGGAAGAAAAAGTAAAAACCTATTTAAAATATGGGTTTAATCGCTTTTCTATGGGAGTCCAGTCCTTTGATGATGCAACCTTAAGAATGATGGGGCGTTTACATGATCGTGAAACAGTCTATCAAAAGATTGCTTTATTAAAAGACTTAGGTGTTAAGAAATTGGGAATTGATTTGATGTTTGCTAACCCTAAACAGGACATGGATGTTTTAAAAAGGGACATAGAATTAGCTATGCAATTACCGCTTAATCATATTTCTTATTACTCCCTAATGATTAAAGAGAACACACCTTTTCAGCGTTGGGTGTTAACTGGACAGATGCGCGTTTTAGACGATGAAATTGAAAGAGAAATGTACCATTATATCCAATCAGAACTGACAAAACATGGTTTCCACCAATATGAAATTTCCAACTTTGCCAAAGGTGATGTTGAAAGTCGCCATAATAAAAAATACTGGCAGTTGAAGAATTATTTAGGAATTGGTTTAGGAGCTTCTTCTAATATTGATTTCGTGCGTTTTGTTAATCATAGACGTTTTGATGATTACTACGGCATGATTGATCAAGGCGAATATCCTATTCAGATCAGTGAAAAGCTTTCTTTGGAAGATCGCGAAAAGGAATATATTATGTTGAACCTACGTTTATTAAAAGGGTTTGAATTTAGTGAAATTAATCAGCGCTTTGGTATTGATTTTTTAACCAAGTACCAAGCAGTCCTGTCTAAACATAAAAAGTTAGGCTTGATAGATTACGATAACCAGGGTATCTGGTTTACTGAGAAAGGCTTAGATATTGGGAATCAATTTTATTTGGATATTTTATAGGAGGGGTATATTGGAAGTTAAACGGGTCAATCATTATCTAGATGACCGCTTTAATGAGGAAGTCTTAAGTCAGCACGGAGCCTTTTTGATTGATAACCAGCCCTATAGTGTCCATATTATCAATGGACATACGGCCCGAGTGCTAGGAAAAGAGGCCAATCATTTTCCAGCTTTAATTGAAGCTTTTCGCTTTTATGCTGAGCCTATTGATACATTTATTGACCTGAATGATAAGATTATCAAACAATATCCTCCGCAGAAATTGTTTCAACTTGAACTTCGTTAAATTCAGCCTTCGCAGTTCTATGTAGATAAGGACAAATTGCAGGCTATTTCATCTTTTATCAGAAAACAGACAGATATCATCATACCAGTTACAAAAATGAACAAGAGATGGGTCTCTTTAGACGGGCATAGCCGTTTGGCTTATGCTGTAGAAAATGGCTTTAAAACGATTCAAGTTTATGAAACAGCTGCTGATGAGGGTTTGGAATATTTTGTCAAAGAGGCAATAGCTCGTGACATATTATCACCTTATGATTTAAAAGTTTTGACACATGATGAATATCAAGTCCAATGGAATCAGTTTTGTGAGGACTATTTTTCGTTGTTAAATTAAATTACTTTCTCAAGTTTAATAATTTAAAGGAGGGTTTTAATGAATAAAATAGAAATTAAAGAAGATGTTCAGCTTCCATTTGAGCAAATTTTAGCTCTTTATGAAAATGTTCGTTGGACAGCCTATACTAAAGAACCAGAGCTTTTAGAAAAAGCTATCCAAAACAGCTTAAAAGTTTGGACAGCTTGGGAGGGTGATCAACTAATTGGCCTAGCACGTGTAGTAGGGGATGGGCTAACCATTATCTATATTCAAGATATTTTAGTACTTGAAGATTATCAAGGACAAGGTATTGGTAGTCAGTTATTGCAGAAGATATTAAAAGAATACCAAGCGGTGCGGCAAATTATATTGATGACTGACGATACTGATAAAACACAAAGTTTTTATAAGAAAAATGGTTTATTTAGAACAGACGAGTATCAGTTAGTAACCTATATGAAATAAAAGTCTAAGTCTCCAATTCTTTATTATAAGAATGGAGGCTTTTTTTATGGAAAAAACTTGTCAAAAACAACCGTTGTGTATATACTGTATATATACACAACAACTAAGGTGAGGTGAATCAATGAACATTTTAATATCTAAGTTAAATCCCAAGCCTATTTATGAACAGATAAAAGAACAGATTATCCAAGCCATTTTAAATGGGGATGTGGAAGAAGGAGACTTACTTCCTTCGGTAAGGGGCTTAGCAAAAGACTTAAAAGTCAGTGTAATAACGACCAAAAGAGCTTATGAAGACCTTGAAAGAGAAGGTTATGTAACTTCAGTGGTCGGGAAAGGTACCTATATAGCTGAGCAAGACCATGATTTCATTAGAAGGAAATACTTAAAAAGAATGGAAGCATTAATTAAAAATCTGATTGAAGAAAGTGCGATGATTGACCTCAGTTTGGAAGAAATAAAAGTATTGGTGGAAAGGATCTATAAGGAGGGTAAATAATGGGAGAATTTGTGATTGAAATGAATCAAGTATCAAAAACATTTACTGATTTCTCAATTAACAACTTAGATTTAAAGATTCGTAAAGGTTATGTGACTGGTTTTGTGGGACCGAATGGATCTGGAAAAACCACGATCATAAAATTAATTATGGGACTTATGAAAGCAGAAAGTGGATCGATTAAAGTTTTTGGTAAGGATCTTAAAAAGCATGTGGTAGCTATTAAGGAAGAGATAGGCTTTGTTTATGCGGAAAATTATTTCTATGATCACTTAACAGTCGAAGAAACGGGAAAAATGATCGCCCCTTTTTATAAAAAATGGGATTGGGAAACCTACTGGTCTTACACCCAATCATTTGGATTATCAAAAGCTAAAAAAATAGAAGAACTCTCAACGGGTATGAAAGTAGCGCTTTCTTTAGCCATTGCCTTATCACATGATCCTATGTTGATTATTCTTGATGAGCCAACTTCTGGGCTGGATCCTATCGTAAGAAATAGAGTTTTAGATATTTTGTTTGACTATATCCAAGACTCTGAAAAGTCTGTTTTTTTCTCAAGTCATATTATGACAGATATAGAAAAAACAGCTGATCATATTGCAATGATTCATTATGGAGAACTGATTATTAATAAAGAAAAAGATTATCTCCTCAACCAATACAGGTTAGTGAAGGGACCTAAAGAAATTTTAGACGACGAGCTCAGGAGCCAATTAATTAATTGCCGAGAAACATCAGTCGGATTTGAGGGCCTTTCGTCAAACTATGAGCTATTTAAAGAATTATTTGGAGAACAAGTGATTATTGATCCGGCTAATCTTGAAGAGATAATGGTTAATTTATTTGATGAAAGGAGATAGTATGAAGGCTTTAATCCATAAAGAATTTATTTTAAATTCTAAAAAAAATTTACTGATTTTTATGGCTATATTTTTTGTGGGATGTGTTCTATCCGATTCATTTCAAATTCCAATCATTTGTCCCGTTGTTTTGACAGTTTGGTACCCACTAATTATGAATGAAAAGGAAAATTTTAAGAAATCGGGAGTGCTTTTAAATAGTTTACCTATTGAGGCTGAAAAAATCGTCTTAGCTAAATATGTTTACACTATTTTGATGGGGACGCTATTTTTTATTAGTTTTATTTTACCAAATTATCTTTTACCCGAATTCAAGGCCTACTCTCCTAATGAAGTTTTAATT
Organism: Facklamia sp. P12955; assembly: GCF_050409565.1. NCBI lineage: Bacteria > Bacillati > Bacillota > Bacilli > Lactobacillales > Aerococcaceae > Facklamia > Facklamia sp. P12955. Next base: position 86,990 of record NZ_JBNUPF010000001.1, on the reverse strand, counting down.
GCCTTTACTTATTCAATAGGTTCGATCTCATTTTCATACTTTGCATATTATGTTATTGGTAAATTTTTTTACCAAATATGTAGTTTAATGTCTTTCTATTTTTTCTTTTTTTTAGCTAAAAGTGAAGGAACTCTAAATGAACCATTATTTGCTCCATTTACCAATTTTTCCAATCAATTTTCTTTTCAAGAACTACTCATGCCATTGTCTGTTTATATCATTCTATCACTCAGTCTTTCTTACATATTAGCTGCTCGATCTTATAGCAAAAAAGATTTTTAAAGCGAGTTTCATTAAGAAAGATAACATTAAAGATTTTTCTTAAATGTTGTCTTTCTATTGATTTTTACGATTCTTGTGTACAATATACCCTAAACTTCCCCCAGCTATAGCAGACAAGAAAGCCATCCAAAAGATCTCATCCTCACGAAAACGGTTCGCTGAATAAGCCCAAACGCCAACTAAAATGAAAAAAGTTAAGGCAAAGGCTAGAATAAAGAGTGGATTGTTACTTTGAAAAGCTTGAAAATCGCCTAGACTATCTTTTAGGATGGAGTCTGTTGAAGTTTTAAAAACTTCACTCAAAGCTACAATGTTTTTGAGATCTGGATTACTTTGATTACTTTCCCATTTAGAAATAGCTTGTCGCGAGCCATCAATTTTATTTGCCAGTTCTTCTTGAGACAAGCCTTGCTTCTTCCTTAAAGTTTGAATACGCTCACCAATAGTCATAATAAATTCCTCCTATTTAAACTTTCCTTAATTTTATCAAAAGACTTAGCTGCTTATCTAGCAACTATAGTTGGCAAAGTCGCAAGGAGTGGTTGAATAAAAAAAATAATGGCTTCTTTTTCTTTTAGGTCCTAAGTCTGATTAGCTTGAAAGCTTAAAATAGTATAATTAAACCATAGAAAGGAAGATGAATATGATCCCACTAAATATATATGTGCAAAGTGTTGAAAAGAATTTTTGGATTTATAATTTTGTTGCTTCTTTTATTTATTTTGCTATTAATGGCTTTGATGCTTTAAGTAATTTCATTCTATTTCCACTAGCTATTATGTTAATTATTTATATTTTAAAAGAACGTTTGAGGTCAACCGCAGATACCCAATTTTTAGGATTTTACCCTCTAGGTAAAGATTTTGGTAAATTAGTTATTGCTTCAATTATGAACTATGTTATATGGCAGGTATCAGGCTTACTCTTCTTTGTTGCCTTAGTTTATTTATTGTGGAAAGAGTATCACTAATCCATTAAAACGAATAGTTCGTTTAAACTGAGCAAACATAGTGGGGTCCCCTTAAATGTACCATGTAATATAAAAAGTCTGTTTTCTCTTTATTGAGGAACAGACTTTTTTGTATGATTGAAGTGAGTTTGATTAAGTAATATCAGATCAAGTAGGCTTTCACAAATGGGAGGACTTGCTAGTAACTCAGCGACTAAGTAGCTAAGATAAGTAACCAAGGTGATAGGAAATAACCATGGGAGAGAAACACCTGTCATTTCAAGAATTAAAAAAATACCAGAAAGGGGTGCTCTGACAATTGCAGCAAAATGTCCACTCATTGCAAATAAAGAAAGATAGATGATAAGGTCAGAGGGAATCAATCCTAAATTGTATAATAAACTGCCATAGAGATTACCTAATATAGCTCCAATAGATAATAATGGAAAAAAGATACCACCGGGTATGCCTGAACAAAAAGCGAATGCTAATAATAATATCTTCATTGAATATAAATAAGATAGGTAGTTAGGATTAGGGTTCGCGCCGATTGGGAAACTTATTAAATTAGCTCCAGAACCAAATAAATTACGGTCAAAATAGAGTATAATAGCGGTTAATATAAAAGGTAGGATTGATTTTAGCCATTGAGGAATTGCTAAAACCTGTGAAAGACCTTTTCCCTGGATTATTATCCAATTAAACAATACACCAGAAAGACCCGTAATAAGCCCTAAACCAAGACAAGTTATCAATAAATTATCTGGAAGTTCTGCTTGTCTAAGCAGAATAATAGAAGGTTGATTTCCTAAAATACTATTAGCTGTCTGATTAGCAAGCAGCACGATTATACCGGCATAAATAAATAATTGCCTACTTGTTTTATAGAATAAACCTTCTAAGATAAAAGATAGCCCTGATAAAGGTGCATTGAAAGTAGCCGCCATTCCTCCTCCTGCTGCACCAGCTATTAGGTAACGACTGATAGAAGAATCGCTATGAAAAAACTTACTCACAACTTGCCCGATAGTAGAGCCGATTTGAATAGATGGGCCTCCTCTTCCTAGAGTTAAGCCGGAGCCAATAGCAGCAATTCCACCAAAAAATTTGTAAATTAAAACGGTGAGCCCATTTTGATTTAAATGCTTGTGAAGAAGGCCATTTATTCGTGGGACACCTGACCCTCCGATAGCTGGTTCCATTTTTAAGCTAAAGGCGGTAAAAAATCCCAGACCTAGCATAAACAAAGCATAAATAATAAGATTTGTTATATTTTGATGCGAGAGTGATAAGAAGGAGTATGAAAAATTTGCAAGATGATTGATAAGAAGATTAAAAGCTGCTATTACACAGCCAGTTATTAATCCGGTAAGGGCGCAGAGCAAGAGCGTTTTGATTGAAGTATAAGTGTTTTTCATAAAAAACCTCCTTTTTTATTCTAGGGCATCTTATTTTTTTTGACAAGTGCTTGTTAATTGAAGGTTATACATTTAGCGAGTGATATAATAGTATTTGAAGTGAAAATTCACTTATAATAAAGTGGGGTCAACGATTAAATAGTTTGAATATAAAAAAGAGCATTCTTGAGCAATTTAAACCAAGTAAATGAAATTTCTAAACAATTTAAAGGAGACTGAATAGATGGTGAAAGATGTTCATTGGCAATTATTTCAAGGGTTAGCCGAGCAAGAGTTGGAGAATATCTGTGGAAAGTTAAAAATTCCTAACGACTACCTTACAAGCGTCAACGATCCTTTTGAAATAGCGCGTATAGAAGATGGGGTTAATATCAAAGGGCATTCGACTTACCTAGTCGTTTTACAGTACCTACTACCACAATCTAATAATTTGGAAGAATGCGAATACAAGACACGAGCTATTTCGCTAGTAAAAGTGGAAGACCAGCTTTTTGTGAGTCTCAATGAAGATCCTCAGTATTTTTCAGATCTTTTTAAACAATTTGATCGAAATATTCAATTAAGCTATGAAGAGATGATAATGAAAGTTTTTTGGAAAATTCAAAACGAAACCATTAAAGTTTTAGCTTGGGTGCATGAAGAAATTGAAGACATGCAAAAAGATATTGAGTATTCTTCTCAAAATAAAGAACTTTACCGTCTTATGAGACTTGATAAAAGCTTGGCATATATAAAAACAGCCGTGCATAATAATCGAATAATTCTGGAAAAAATTAGTCAGGATGAAAGATTTCAGTCTGTGCCTGCTTTGAAGTCTTTAATGCATGATGTCTTGATTGAGTCGTATCAGGCCGAATCAATGGTTAATGAAGGGATGCGAATCACCGGTCAATTAAGTGATCTATTCTCGAATGTAATTTCCAATAATTTGAATAATGTAATGAAAGTTTTGACCTCGATTACGATTATTCTTACGATTCCGACAATTATTGGAGGACTGTGGGGAATGAATGTACCACTTCCGTTTGCAAATAGCGAAGCGGGATTTTTTATGACAATTCTATTAAGCTTAATAATCAGTATCGTTGTTGTGTTTTGGTTAAAATCTAAAGATTATTTATAATTAAGCTTCCAAAAAGCCAGACAATGATTGTCTGACTTTACTTTAAGGACGTGTAACATCTTGAACATCTACTTCAATATTTGCTTCTTTTAAATGGGCGATTAGTTTGCCTTCATCATTTAAAGGAAAAGATTGGGCAAAATACTGCTTATTGGCTTTTCCTAATAAATTGATACGGTTTTTTTTAAGATCTCTAGTTAAAACAACACGATCGACCTTTGCAAAAGAAATTGGAATCATTACGGATAAAGTTCCTCTGAAAATAGAAAAATCATTTTTTGAGATACCTCTAGCTAATGGGCCCGAGATAAAATAAAGAATGGCTGAAGCAATCAATAAATAATGCCACCTACTAGTTGCAAATTGAAAACCAATCCAAACTAACAAACCGATGGTTATTAATTGAGTCCAAATCCAGTAGCTTTGAGTTACTTCTACAAAAAGATTGCGACTTCTTTTATAAAAATGATAACTACTACCAGCGATTAAAGCGATAGTCAAGAGTATGGATACAATGTCTTTCAAAAGATCACTCCTTAAATTTTGCCTTAAAATAACTATACCATTCTTGAAAGCAATAAGCTATTAACATTTATAAGAAAAGGAACGATAATCAAATGTTTTTAAAACAACCTGATTTAAAAGATATAGATAGAATTGAAGCATTTTTAGACAGTTATCCTGAATCTGATCAATGGATTGCTGGGACTTCTAGTCTTCACCGATATCATGGAAAATTAGACCAGTGGATTAATTTAATGAAGAATTGGTCTCAAGGGAAGGAACTACCTGTCGGTAGAGTACCCGTGATTCAATGGCTATGTCTTGATGAAAAAGGAACAATGATCGGTGCCATTAATTTACGTCCTCATCTGAATGACTATTTACTTCATTCTGGGGGTCAGATTGGTTATGTGGTTCATCCAGACTATCGGTTTAAAGGTGTAGCAAGTTGGATGCTAGGTGAGGCCTTGAAGAAAGCCCATGAACTAGGAAATGAACGCATTCTAATTACTTGTAGAGCCAGTAATAAAGCCTCTCAAGCGACCATTAAAAAGTGGAAGGGTGTATTGGAAGACCAAAGAATAGAAAAGGGTGTAAGGGTAAATCGTTATTGGATTGACTTACCGAGTTAACTTAGAAGGTTTAAAGGATGTCAGTATCTTCAATTAAGATTCGGTTTTTATTCATTTGTAGATGTTAATTTGTTAGGATAAATTGAATGAAAGATCAGGGGAGTTTTGTTGATCTCTACGATTTATGATAGTCCGATTGGACGATTACAACTTTTAGTAGACCAAGAAGCGCTCATTGGCCGATGGTTCAAGAACAAAGGAAGGGTGGAAGAAAATTTACCGGACAATGTGCACTTTATTTCCTGGTCGAGACCTGAATTTAAACCCTATATCAATTGGTTAGAAAGCTATTTCCGCGGACAAACTAACTCTGCCATTATTTTTTCCTCTCAATCCAATGAACCAGACTGTTTTTGGCAAAACGTTTGGCGAATATTAAAGAAAATTCCTTACGGAAAGACAATGACTTATAAAGAGATAGCGAAAACTATTGAAGCCGAAACTAAGCAAAAGGTATCTGCTCAAGCAGTAGGAGGGGCAGTGGGAGCCAATCCTATTTTGTTGCTCATTTTTTGTCATCGAGTGATCTCAGCAACAAATGCTTTGACTGCTTATAGTGCAGGGACTGATAGGAAGATTTGGTTATTAAATTACGAAAAAGTTTAGAAAGGATGAGACTGATGCAAATAAAAGCAATTCCTGCTTTAGAAGATAATTATATTTGGGTAATTGAAAAAGAAGATGAAGTTATTGTCGTGGACCCAGGAGAAAGTGAACCTTTAATAAATTACTTAAAAACATTAGGCTTAAAAGTCAAAGCGATTCTCTTAACGCATTTTCATGAGGACCACGTCGGTGGATTGAGCGAATTGTTAGCCAGTCAAAAGCATGCGGTGACCGTTTACGGACCGATTGAAGTTGAAGAAAGAGTTAATCAAGTGGTCAAAGGGAGTGACCGGTTGGAGATAAGTGGTTTAGAGTTTGAGGTGCTTAAAACACCAGGGCACAGTGCTGAGCATGTGTCATATTTACTGGGGAAGCATCTTTTCTGTGGTGATGTTTTATTCTCAGCGGGTTGTGGGCGTGTATTTACTAATGATTATCAAGCGCAATATGACAGTCTTCAAAAAATAAAAGACTTGCCTGATGAAACGCAACTTTATGCTGGACACGAATACACTTTAACCAACTTGGCCTTTGCTTTAACCATCGAACCTGACAACCAAAACTTAATGAACCAGCAACAAGCTGTCAAAGTTTTAAGGTCCAAAGGCTTACCGAGCCTCCCGACTAGTTTAGCTGTTGAAAAGGAAATTAATCTGTTCCTACAAGCTGAAAGCTTGAAAGATTTCATCCAATTAAGAAAAGCGCGTGATCAATTTTAGAAAGGAAGAAGGGTATGCGAGTATTTATCGTTGAAGATGACCCGATTATTGCTGAGGGTTTAGCGAATACACTAATTAAGCATCGGTTTGAAGTTAGAAAGTGTCTAGACTTTGAAAATGTTGTCGAAGAATGCCTCTCTTGGCAAGCCCATCTGGTCCTCTTAGATATTAATTTACCTTATCAAAATGGCTATTATTGGTGTAGTCAGTTGCGGGCTCAATCACAAATTCCAATTATTTTTATTTCTTCTTTATCTGAAAGTATGGACCAGCTAGTAGCCTTACAGATGGGGGGAGATGATTATCTAGTCAAGCCAATTGATCGTCAGCTGACTGTTGCAAAAATCCAGGCTCTTTTAAGAAGAAGTTATAACTATCAACCAGATAAAAGTCTTAATCTTAGTTTTGATGGGATGACTTTAAATACACAAGCTTTAAGCCTTGGATACCAAGAAGAAATTATTGACTTAACCGCCACTGAATACCAAATATTAGCAGTCTTATTTAAGAAAAAGGGGAATTATGCAAGAAGGGATGAAATACTTGATGCCTGCTGGCAAGAAAACCAATTTATTGATGATAATACATTAGCGGTCAATATTTCACGCTTAAGAAAAAAATTGATAGCATTTAATCGTGGGCCGGTAATTGGTACTAAAAAAGGAGTCGGTTATTGTCTTTTAAAGAAAGAGGCAAAAAATGAAAGCTTTCATTAATGAATATCGCGGTCTGATATTATTTGTTCTCTTTATCTTAGCTCTTTTTGCTCTTGTTTTTTACTTATTTCATCTAAACTGGATGCATTACCTCATCCCTTCTTTACTGATTGTGCTTATTTTAGTCTTATATTTAGGGAGGCAATGGTTTTATTTTCAAATGGAAGTAAGTTACCAAGTAAAATTTCAAACTTTATTGGAGAGTTCACTTGTTGAGAAGAATATTCAATTAAATAGGGAGAAAGATTTGGAAGACTATTTCTTATTATGGGTCCATCAAATTAAAACACCGATTGCGGCAAGTAAAATGCTCTTAGAAGAAAGCGATGATCCGTCGAAAGGGCTACTTAATCAAGAGTTAGTCAAAATTGAATCTTATTCTAATTTAGCTTTAAATTATCTTAAAGTAACTAACCCTAAAAGAGACATGGTCTTTAGCCGGGTTCAATTGAATGAGATTATCCAACCGCTCTTAAAACGTTACCGCCATCAGTTCATCAATCAGGAGATTACTTTACACTATCAACCGATCGATCAAGCAATTTTAACGGAGGCTAATCTGTGTCAGATTATGATCGAACAAATCTTATCCAATGCTTTAAAATACAGCCCCAAAGGGAATATATGGATTAAATGGAGACAAGCTAGTTATGACTTGGTCATTGAAGATGATGGAAGAGGTATTCATTCTCAAGACTTACCTAAGATTTTTGATAAGGGTTATTCGGGCCATAATGGTTTACTGAACGAGCAATCTTCTGGTATTGGTTTATACATGGTGCAGTTAATTAGTAAGCGTCTCAACCAAGCCGTAAGTGTTCAGTCAAAAAAGGGTGAAGGAAGCCGTTTTATCATACAATTTAATCAAGAGATGAGTTAACCTTACAAAAATGTAAGGTTCTTTTACAATTTGTAAGTTTTGATAAAGGCCGATAATTAAATATTCCTATAGACTTGATTTAAGAAATAGAGGGGGGACTAGTTTATGTTATTAAGTGTAGAACATGTTGAAAAAATATACAGTGGGAGAGGCAATAAGACTATCGCCTTAAGAGATGTTAATTTTGCTATTAATGAAGGGGAATATGTAGCTATTATGGGAGAGTCAGGGTCGGGGAAATCAACTTTACTGAATATTTTAGCGACTTTTGATCAACCGACTGCCGGTCGTGTCTTGATAAATGATTTTGATTTGTCGGGGCTTAAAGAAGAGCAAATTGCCAGTTTTCGCCGTGAGAAGCTAGGGTTTGTTTTTCAAGATTTTAATTTATTAGATGGATTTACCAACCGAGACAATATCCTCTTACCAATGGTTTTATCACAGAAATCAGTGGTTGAAATGGAAGAACAACTTAAAAGGGTAGCTAGTTTGGTGGGGGTAGAGGCACTATTAGATAAATATCCCTATGAAATATCAGGAGGCCAAGCGCAACGGATTGCAATTTCTCGTGCTCTAATCAATCAACCGGATATTATTCTAGCTGATGAACCCACTGGGGCCTTAGATTCAAAGACTTCTGAACAGATTATGCAAATTTTTGTAAAATTAAATCAAGCAAGTAATACGATTTTGATGGTCACTCACTCGATAAAGGCAGCGTCTTCTGCTAACCGAGTTTTGTTTATCAAAGATGGCGTCATTTATCATGAAATATATCGAGGCCAACAATCATCACTTGATTTTCAAGATGCAATTGCTGACGCCTTAGCGATGTTGAATGGACGGAGGGAAGCAAAATGCTAAGTATGTCGATTGTTATCCGTAAGTCAGCTATAAAATCAATGAAGTCGAACAAAGAACTTTTTTTACCTTTCAGTCTTGCTTCCATTATTCTGTTTGCTTTAGAATATATTATTTTATCGCTCACTGGCAATCAATATATTATCGAACGGTCAGCCAGTTTAAATTCTATATTGATGATTGGTGTTTTCTTTGCGACTCTTTTGAATATTATTATTGTTTTGTACGCTTCTAGCTTTATACGAAAAAAGTTAACGCAAGAATTTGGTCTCTATTCCATTCTAGGATTAGCCAAAAAGCATGTAGATCGTATTTCGTTCATTCAATTTACGATTGTCCTCTTAGTTAATGCTTTATTTAGTGTTTTAATAGGTTATTTAAGTGGTAATTTTTTGTTTGTCTTATTTAATCGTTTAATGAAGGATACCGGAGCCGGATTTATGGATTATCCTTTTGATCCTAAAGCGGCCCTAGAAACCTTAGTATTGATGGTGGGAACTTACGCTATTATCTATCTCTTATCCACCTTAAAAATTCATCGTTTACAGTCGCTGGATTTGATGAAGGATAGCCGTAAGGGACAAGGGCGAGTTAAGAACCGTTGGATTATTTTGGCGATATGTTTAATCACCTTAGCGGCTGGCTATTATATTGCCCTTACTACTCAAGGTGTTTTAGATTCACTGTCTATGATTTTTATCGCTATTTTCTTAGTGATGATCGGAACATATTCTTTTTTCATGGCTTTTATGGTGTTTGTGTTGAAATTGATGCAAAAAAATAAGCGCTATTATTATCAACCCACTCATTTCTTAAGTACTTCAGGCATGTTGCAGAGAATAAGTAAAAATGCCACATCATTAGCCTCGATAACCATTTTAGCCACTGGTATTATGATGGTCTTGGCAATGACCTTAACCACCTATCGCAATATGGAAGCAGCTGCTGAAGGTTCCATGCCAAGAGAGTATGAAATAACTTTTGCTCCTTCTCAAGCCTATGAAAAAACAACAGAGGAACAATTAGAATTGTTACGAAATTTTCAAGCAGAACTTCAATCAACTGATTTGATTTCGAACAATTTAATTGAGACAAATGCGATGGAGGCTGTCTTGATTAAAGAAGATCATATTTATCCTTTGTTAGAGCCTGGTCAAAAGCAAAAAGTGGAAGAAGGAGAGCATAGCTTTGTTATTCTCGGGTTAAAGGCAGATTATCTAGCTAGATATCCCGATGAATCTGTTCCAGAAGATCAGTGGGTTCTTGCTTCTAATTTAAAGGATGTATCACATTGGGAAAAAATTTATTGGAAAGATGGATTAGAACGCGCGGTCTATATTGGTAAAGGTGAAATTATTCCTTATACCATTGGTGTTGATGCACTGTATTTTGGTGTCAATTCTTTAGCAGAGTTACAAGCGATGCAAAGGTATTCATTAGATAAGTCCGATATAGAATTATCCACTGTAAGCTCTTTATATTTTGATTTGAAAGAGCCTCAGTTTGAAAAAACAGTTCAAAAATTGGTTGATGAGCAAGGCTTTTTCATGGAGAGTAAGGCCTATAAAAAGGAGTTGCTCTATCAGCTTAATGGTGGCTTATTATTTATCGGTCTTATCGTTTCAAGTGTACTGATAATAGGAATGATCTTGATGCTTTACTTCAAGCAAGTATCAGAAGGTTATGCAGATAAAAAGAATTATCAAATTATGAAACAAGTGGGCTTACCTTTACAATTAATTAAGAAAACCATCCGCTCTCAAGTACTTTGGTTTTTCTTCTTACCTTTAATCATTGCAGTTGTTCATAATCTGTTTGCGAGTCAAATTATATTCAAACTGTTAGGTTTATTAGGTGTTAATAATTTTAATGATTATTTGTTTAGCTTCAGTATGGTCCTATCGGGATTTATTCTATTCTATCTGATTTTCTACCATCTAACTTCTCGGTCATACTACCGCATTATCAATCAAGAAGATTAAATAAAAACACCTGCTTTTTTTAAAAAGAAAGCAGGTGTTTTAAGTATTATTCTTAAATAATAGCTAGCACGATGAAGTTGATGATAAAGAGAACAATCGATACCCAAATAATTGGATGAACTTCTTTAGTTTGTCCTTTAGCTGTTTTAATGATTCCATAGAGAATGAATCCTGCTGCAATTCCGTTGGAAATGGAGTAGGTTAAACCCATAAAAACAGATGCGAAGAATGCCGGCACAGCATCTTCAAAATTCGACCAGTCAATATCGGATAGAGAGCTAACCATCAAAATCCCGACAATAATCAAGGCTGGTGCTGTTGCTTGTGCAGGAATTAAAGAGATGATTGGCGATAAGAAAGCAGAAAGAACAAAGCAAAGCGCTGTTACCACTGAAGTAAAGCCTGTACGACCTCCAGCTCCAATCCCAGCAGATGACTCGACAAAGGTTGTAGTATTGGAAGTACCTAGAATTGCTCCGAAAATTGTCCCTACAGAGTCGCCGAACAAGGCTTTATCCATCTTAGAAGTGAATCCTGAACCGGATTCTAAAGCTAATTGATCGGCTTTTGAAAAGATACCTGAGCGTAAACCAGTACCAATAAAGGTACCAATTGTATCAAAAACATCAGAAAGTGAAAAAGCAAAGATTGTCATTAAAACAATTGGTAAGCGAGTAAGATCGCCAAATAGAGAAGGGATTCCTGCACTGGTGAAAATTACGCCAAAAATTTGCCCAAGGTCAGCAAAAGCAGAAGAGAGAGAATTATCGGCGAATGAAACTTGTCCTAAGTCAACCACATTGGTTAGGAAAGCTAATACAGTTGTAACAGCGATACCAATTAAAATGGCTCCTTTAGACTTTCTCATCATTAGGATAATGGTGACAATTATACCAACAACTGCAATTAAGGCACCTGGTTGGGTGAAATTAACCAATTCTGGGACAATACCACCATCAGTTACAACGCTGAATACTCCACCAGAGATTGTTTCCGCCATAGGATCTCCATTATTGACAGAGATAATATTCCCGGCACCTGAGGTGAATTGTAAAAGACCAGCATTTTTTAAACCGATATAGCCGATGAAAATACCGATACCAGCAGAAATAGCATGTTGTAAAAATGCAGGAATTGAAACGATTAATAATTTACGAATTTTAGTGATAGTGATTAAAACGTTCAAGATTCCACAAATGAATACCATGGATAGTGCCTCTTGCCAAGTGAATCCTAAGGCAAAAACAACCGTATAGGTAAAGAATGCATTTAATCCCATCCCGGGAGCTAAGGCGTAAGGAACATTAGCAAATATTCCAATGAATAAAGTTGAAATAGCAGCAGCAAAAATAGTAGCTAGAAATACTCCTTGTGCCGGCATACCTGCTTGTGACAAAATGGCTGGATTGACGAACATGATATAAGACATAGCAAGAAAGGTAGTGATTCCTGCTTGTATCTCTGTTCCTAGGTCCGTATTGTTCTCAGAAAACTTAAAATAATTGCGAATGGCTTCCATTGAATTCCTCCTCAAATTGATGAAATGATTGTAACAAAGATAGTTGTCTTTCGGAAGAGCATAAAAATATATAATCTTTTGTTAAATTTAAATGTTCGGCTTTTTTTACTAAAGAATGTGTTTTCATTTCATTGAAGCAATCTTTAGTTTTTCCTATACTGAGTAGGTATTTAAACTTAGGAGGTAGGCCATTGAATGATATGACAACCGGATCCTCCATTAAAAAGATTATTCGTTTTTCGATTCCTTTAATAATGGGGAATTTATTCCAATTATTTTACAATATGGTAGACACTTTTATAGTGGGGCGAAGTATTGGTTTAAATGCTTTAGCAGGAGTTGGATTAGCTGGTATTGCGGAATTAGTCATGAGGGTTATTGCCGCTTTTGTATTAACTCCTATGATTGGATTTTCTGGAACGGTCTTATCTAATCCGATGGCTTGGTTAGGTTCATTAATTATTTTAATACTAGCATTCTATCGTAAACACTATGAGTTGAAACAGTTGAGAGATTTATAGACCATTCGAGAAGCAAGGCTAAATATGATAAAATAAAGAGGCTAATATTTAAAAAGGAGAATGAAATGAAAATTATATCTTGGAATATTGATTCACTAAACGCTGCATTGACCAGTGATTCTAATCGAGCCATCCTGTCTCGAGAAGTTTTGATTAAACTCAACGCTTTGCAAGCAGATGTAATAGCTATTCAAGAGACTAAGTTATCTGCTAAGGGACCAACCAAAAAACATAAAAAGGTTATAGAGGAACTATTCCCTAATTATCAAATAGCTTGGCGTTCTTCTCAAGAACCAGCTCGTAAGGGATATGCTGGAACGATGTTTATGTATAAGAAAGACTTAAAAGCTGAAGTTTCTTATCCAGAAATTTCTTGTCCTCATCCAATGGATTATGAAGGTAGAATAATGACATTGGAATTTGCTGATTTTTACCTTACTAATGTATATACTCCAAATGCTGGAAGCGAGTTAAAGAGACTAGAGGATCGTCAGATTTGGGATGAAAAGTATGCTGATTATTTAGTATGTTTAGACCAAGTAAAGCCTGTGATTGCGACAGGTGATTTTAATGTAGCTCATAAAGAAATTGACTTGGCTCATCCAGACAGAAATCACTTTTCTGCAGGCTTTACAGATGAAGAGCGTCAAGGATTTACTAATCTTTTAAACAAAGGTTTCACGGATACTTTTCGTCATTTACATGGTCCAGTAGAAGGCGTTTATACTTGGTGGGCCCAAAGGGTTCGAACAAGTAAACAGAATAATTCAGGCTGGAGAATTGATTATTTCTTAGTGAGTGATCGAATCGCTGATAAAGTTCAAAGATCTGAAATGATCGATTCAGGCGAGCGTCAAGATCATACCCCCATCTTATTAGAAATAGATTTATAAAAGTGAAAGGAGTCGATAACATTGGCAGGACATTCTAAGTGGAATAATATAAAAAATCGTAAGGGTGCCCAGGATGCTAAAAGAGGGAAACTCTTCCAAAAATTATCACGGGAAATTTATATGGCAGCTAAACAGAGCGGAGGGGATCCGGACACTAATCCCGCTTTGCGTTTAGCTATGGACAAGGCTAAAGCCAATAATATGCCAAATGATAATGTCGATCGAGCCATTAAAAAGGCGACGACCTCCTCTGAAGGAGAGAATTATGATGAAGTGATATATGAGGGCTTTGGCCCTCAAGGGGTAGCTATTTTGACCGAAGCATTGACTGATAATCGTAACCGAACTATGACCAATGTCAGGATTGCTTATAATAAAAATGGTGGTAATATTGGAGAATCCGGAACGGTTAATTACCTGTTTGATCGCAAAGGCTATATTGTTTTAGAAAGAGAAAAGAACAATCTAGATGAAGATGAAATGTTGATGCTTGTTCTAGAAGTGGGCGGCGAAGACTTAGAAAGTTCTGAAGAAGTTTTTGAGATTTATACGGATCCCAGTGAATTAGCCAAGGTAAGAGATAAATTGTTGCAAGAAGGGCTAGTGATTTATACAGCTGAATTAACCTTAATACCCAAAACTTTTGTCAATCTATCAAAAAAAGATTATGAGGTACTGACAACCATTGTTGATGCTCTAGAAGATGATGACGATGTGTCTGAAGTGTTTCATAATGGTCAACTTGATGAATAAAAAACTCGAGATATTTTCTCGAGTTTTTTTAATATGTTTTTTTGCTTGACAGAATGTATTTAGATGGTAACATATAGTGGTGATAACTAGATAAAAGGGGTGCTAAGTGACGATAAAAATTGAGAAGATATTAGCTTTCCATTGTCCTTCATGGGATGAATTACCTAAACAGTCCATGTTCAACCAAGAAGTGGTTGAATATATTCAAGATTGTTTGGGCCCAATCATGAATGACGAAGTAGCAATGACTTCCACGATGATTCAAAATTATTCTAAATGGGGTGTCATCCCTAAAATCAAGGGTAGGAAGTATGGACGTCAACAGATAGCCTTTCTTTTAATTATTGCTATCTATAAACGTATTTTGCCTATTGAAACCGTTCGAAGGGGCATTGAACTCCAAACGAAGAGGGTAACGATCGAAGAAGGGTTTGATTTGTTTTCAGAGTCAATTAACAATGCTGTTCAACGTGTTTTTAAAACGGTAGGTCAAAATCGTCCCTTTGTTGTTGAAGGAATTGAAATAAGTAAAAAAACCGAAGGTATTAATGCAGTATCACATGCATTTGCTACTAAATTACTAGCCGAATTGATTATTGAATCAGGTGGTTATGACCAGATAGGAGATTATAATGAATAAATTAGCTATTATTGCAGATACTTCACAAGACTTAAAGGCAGATCTTGCTGAACATTACGGTATTGAAATCATTCACTATATGTTGCAAATGGGAGATAAACACTATCGTGACTTGATTGATATTGATTCTAGGGAATTCTACGAACAGATGCAACATCATGACGTCTTATCGACGGGTATTCCGCCTATCCAAGAAATTATAGATCTTTTGGATCGTTTAGTAGAGAAGGGTTATACTCAAGCAGTAGTAATTACAGCATCTTTAAAATTAACCGGTATGCGTCAATTATATGAAGTAGTTAAAGAACAGTATAAAAACTTAGAAATCTTCATTTATGAATCCAATTATATTGCTTCAATCACTGGTTTACTTTCAATCTATGCTGCTGAACTCAGAGAAGATGGTAAGTCAGCTGAGGAAATTTTAGCTGAATTAGAAAGAGTGGAAAATAAAGCTGGTATTTACGCTCTGTTTAGAACGTTGAAATATGTTATTAAGGGTGGGAGGTTTAATAAGTATGCTGGTATGATTGGTACTTTCTTTAATATTAATCCATTATTAACTATTCATAACGGTGAAATTGAAATCATTAATAAGGCAAGAGGGAAGAAAAGATCTTATGCAACCCTTTTAGCAGCAGCTAAAGAAAAATTGCAAGGAGCTAAACGCTACAAAATCGCTCTTTTTGCCGGCAATAATAACGAAGAAATCTCTCAATTACAAAAAGATTTGGCTGAAGAAATTGCTAATGCTGAAACATCCATTGTGACTGAATTAACTCCCGTTTTAGGAGTACATGCCGGACCTCAGTCAGTAGGTATTTCAATTCTTGTTATTGATTAAAAAAAATAAAAAATGATGAGAAATTCCTAGCCTCATCGTTTTTACTTTGTAAGCGTATTATTTTGACTTGCTTGTTATTAGATTTCAGCTTAATATAATACTATATTCAAGGAAATGAGGAAAACGATGATTGAATTAAGCTTGACTAAAATAAGATCACTTATAGATCCTCGTCCATTTGATAGTTACAAAGGGAACTACGGACATAGTTTGATTATAGCAGGTAATGAACAGATGGCGGGGGCTGCAATATTAGCTGCTAGCGCCTGTGTTCATGTTGGTTCGGGCTTAACGAGTTTGCTAACTGCAAAGACTAATATAAATGTTTGTCATTTGCATACTCCAGAGATGATGGTTGGGAATTGGGCAGATCAAAATTTGAGGAAACAGTGGATTTCTAAAGCAAATCACATGTTAATTGGTCCGGGCCTTGGTAGGAGTCAAGAAAGTATTGAGATATTAAGTGAAACGCTATCAAGTATCCAACCTAATCAAGTGTTAATTCTTGATGGAGACGCCATTAGCCTGTGGGCGAAAGAAGGTCCATTTTCTTGTAAAGGCCAATTAATCTTTACCCCTCACTTGGGTGAATGGCTAAAAATGCAAGAAGCGAACAATATCAATGATCCTCAGGAATTTTCAGATTCATATCAAGCTATCCTCGTATTAAAATCGCATCAAACTGTGATTTATCAGCCTTCCGGCTTATCTTATAGCAATATCCCGGGCAATGCAGGCATGGCAATAGGGGGAATGGGCGATACCTTAGCTGGTATGATATCTGGATTGATGGGACAGTCTTCATCCCCTTTGGGTGCTGTATTGATAGCTGCTTATATGCACACAGCGATTGCTAATCAAATTAATCAAAAAGAATTTATTGTGTTACCATCCAGATTAATAAAGCAAATTCCTGAATTTATGAAAGATTTATTTGAATTGAAAGGTAATCGATTTGAACGAAGAATTTAAAGCCCAAAAACTAACTTTAAGCCCAAATAGTGATGAAAAAATGTGGATAGCTGAGATTGTGGGAGAAGATCCAGTCTATCGACTGAAAAGAGTATTTCTTCCTGAGTTTAAAAAGGGAACGTATCATTTATACGATGGTATTTATCAAATTCATGGAATCTATCCTGGAATCAGTCCTTTTAGTAAAGAATATTGTATCGTCAAGCACGGACATATGCAAAGAAAAATTCCACTCGAGACAATTTATCAACTCCTACCTCAAATAGAATCACAAGAGAGTAGACGGAAAAAACGGCTCAAGCATCAAATTATTGAGAAGTTAAACGTAATAGGGAAAAAGTTGGAACATGAATTAGTCTGGCGAGACATTGATTATCAGAAGGATCAATTAGATAGTTTAGAGAACTCTCAACAATTAACTTTAACTTTAGGACAGTTAATTAAACAAGAAGAGAAGATTGTTGATTCATATAAAAAAGCAATTGAACGTGGTATTGATGGCAAAGCGTTCAGATTAAAGATTATATAGGGAGCGAAAAAATGAAATTTAATATTGATAGATTAAAACAGACTCTCGAAGAATATTCTCGTTTACTTGAAATGGTAATAGTTATAGCTATTACTTTAAGTGTCGCTGTAGGAATGATTGACTTATTTAAATACGGTTATTTAGTTTTACAAGCAGATGTTATAGAAACCTATTCTGTTTTTCAAAATTTTTTAGGTTATGCTTTGTTGCTTTTAGTGGGAATTGAGTTAATTTTTATGTTGCTTTTTCACTCTCCTAAAGCAGTTTTAGAACTGATCTTATTTGTAATTGCTAGAAAAATGCTGATTTATGCGCAAACAATGGAAGATTTGGTATTAGGATCCATAGCTATCTTTATTGTCTTTGCTACTGTTCACTTTTTGGTCAAGAACGAAGATGGCCATTTATTACGAAATGACGAGGAGTAAAAATACTATGAGAAAAGCCTATCCCCATGACTGGGAATAGGTTTTAATTTATTTTACATAGATAGCCTTTAAATCATCAATAAAGCTAAAGCGAAGAAGAAGCTCATCTGTATCTTCTTGGTTAAGCTCTTGGTCCATTTCAAAGATAGTAATAGCGGGGCCATTAATTTTAGCTCTTTGGTGTGTCATGTATGAGATGTTTATATCATGATCTTGTAGGAAGGTTGAAAGGCGACCGATTGTTCCAATTTTATCTTTATGACGGATAATTAAAGTAGGGCGTTCGCCAGAAAAGCGAACATCATATTCATCATATTTGTTGATTTCGATTTTTCCACCACCTACTGATGAGCCAATGATGGTGACGTGGTTATTTGGACCGAAGATATGAATACGAGCAGTATTAGGGTGATAGTTTCCTAGATTACGCTCGAGGAAATTAATCTTTAATCCACGTTCTTCAGCAATATCACGTATATCAGCTATTTCTGAATCACGAGTCGTATAGCCTAAAACGCCGGCTATTAATGCTAGGTCAGTGCCATGACCTTGATAAGTTTTAGCAAAAGAATCCATTAGGGTGAATACGACTTCCTCAGGTTCTTCTCCTAGAAGTTGACGAGCAACATTACCGAGGCGAACGGCACCGGCAGTATGAGAAGATGAAGGACCGACCATTACTGGACCAATAATTTCGAAACCAGATTGGTAAGACGCGCTAACTCCATCCTCTAAAATCTTTTCACCTGTTCCAGATAACTCAACCTCAACATCAGCTACTAATTCATCTGAATTACCAAAGACCTGTTCTTTGATACGACGGGCAGTAGGAGTACCCGCTACACCACCAATGCCTGTTTCTCTTAATGATTCAGGGAGTTCATTACCAATAGCATCCATAGCGTCAATAACTTCATCCGAAGGAATAATGGATACCACATCAGCTAATGCCATATCAGCAGCAGCCATTGCAGTCAGTGCATGAAGTCCATTCCGAATGATACAAGGGATTTCTACTAAACCTGCAACAGGATCGCAAACAAGTCCGAGTGAGTTTTTAAGTGCTAATCCCACTGCATTACCAACTTGCTCAGGTGTTCCACCTTTCAATTCAACTAGGGCCCCAGCTGCCATAGAAGTGGCAGAACCCACTTCGGCTTGGCAACCTCCTTGGGCGCCGGAAATAGAAGCACGGTTAGCAATAACTAAGCCTAAAGCAGAAGCGGTAAACATCGCACGGACTAATTGTTCCTTTTCAAAATTTCCAGTATCAAGCATATGAACTAAACAAGCAGGTAAAATACCGGCAGAACCTGCCGTAGGGGTCGCAACAATTCTTCCCATTGAAGCATTCACTTCATTGACTGCCATCGCATTTGCGACAACTCTTAATGTGAAGGAATCGATTAAAGAGTCATCCTTTTGGGTATATTCAAAGACACGATGACCATCTCCACCAGTCACACCTGTATGACTCATAACAGACTCCAAAGTACCTTTTCTTACTGAATTGACCATGACATCAAACTGTTCTTCCATAGCAACTAACATTTCTTCCTCAGTAATTCCTCGTAATTCCATTTCATTTTGAATCATTACTTGAGAAATGGTTAGTTTTCTTTCATTAGCTTCATCAATTAAACCTTTTAAACTTGTAAATGACATAAAATCAACCCCAATCCAGATACTTATTTTTACTTAGTGCATTATAGCACAGCCTTACTTGTAATTTAACCTTTTTCAGAAAAATATGCTAGCGTAAATCGCTAGCATTGTTATTATATCTTTGTAAACGGATTCCATTTCTTACTATTTTCGATACCTGTTTTTTTAACAGATTTAACGATGGTTTGGATAACTTTTAAACTGCCATCTTTAATAATTTGACCGAGCAATTTTGTGCTTTCAATGGTTGCAGACCGTTTGATAACTTGATTATCAGCATCTTTCAAGCTGCCCAAATAATCCATAGTAACAATTCCCACTCTTAAGGTTAGTAGGGCATTAATGGATCCTTCTAAAATCGAGTTGGCTATTAAATTAGTAATCGAAACAGAGCCTGGAATCATGGATAATAGACTGCCTCCAAGGATGGAAGAGATGAAAGGTTCCATTTGAGCTTCAATAAGATCTAAGTCTTCAATCCCTCTAGCCATTAAAATTGTGGTTGCAACATTAGTGTATATGGAAAGAACTTTTCCGAAACTCGGACGCGTATCATACACTTTGATCAAATGCCAAACCATTTTCATTAAAACAACTAGAACTGTAAGGGCATCTAAGGAACCATTTTGTGAGATAGCAGTTGTTAAGAAAACCATTTGAGCTTGTTTTTTGATTTCAATTAAGCCATGTTCTCTTAAAGAATGATGGGCCAAGTGAATTTGTTCTTCTGTGGATAAGTTTTCGTGAGCAAGCCAATCGTAATTCAGCTCTTTTAAAGTAGGGTTCTTAATTAGTTTGACTAAACTATCTTTTACATACTGATCGTATTCTTCTGGACCTGCTCCATCTGCTAAATCTATTTCTTTAGGCAACTTCATTAGTTCTCTCACAGTTAGGAATGTAAAATAAATTAACATAACAGCTAGAATAAAAATGACTGTGAGTGCTAAGAGAGGATGGATATAAGCTAAATTACGGTATAATTGCATAAATTGATTGAAAATAAAAATAATGGTTATAATTAAAAAAGTTGAGGCTACTACTTTCAGCCATTGGCGCCAATTATTCAAAAAATCACCCCTCGATTTTATAAGTTTAACATTTTAAATAGAAAGATTACTCCGACCATAGACTGACCGATTGAGCATAAAATTTAATCGGCTTGTGACCTTTTATTAAGGTGATATTTATAAGTATCCATAGCTGAATCCACGACAAAGACCGCTAAACCAATGGCAAGAGCAGTCACCAAGGCTTGATAAAAGGACTGACTAGCTGCAATCAAATTGTTTTGCATAAAGTATTCTGCAGTCTCGTAAATGGCAATTCCCGGTACATAAAGAAAGAAAGCAGGAATGTAAAAAACATTAACGACGGTTTTAAACTTACGTGACATCCACTGGCCCATAATACTTACAATAAGACTACCAATAAAAGTAGCGATAAAGGTATTGGTGTGACTTAGAACAAATAAATAAACAGCATATGAAATGATTCCCGGTATACCTGACCAATAAATGAATTTACGTGGAGCATTGACATTGATAGCTGCTGCTACAGTTGCTAGATAACTAGCAACGAGTCTTAATATTAAATGATTTAATTCCATAAGTTAATCACTCCATATGAGATAGCTAAGCCAATTCCGACACCCAAAGCAAGGCTCAATCCTTCCTTAAAAGCATCTATTAAACGAGTTATACCAGTAGAGTAATCCCCGTGAAGCAAATCACGGATTCCATTGGTAAAAGCCGTTCCGGGATAAAGTGGCATTAAAGTGGCACCAATAACAATATTTAGGTTAAAGCGGGTGGTTACATACCAATGGATAATGGGTAAAACAAAGGCTAGTGAACTTGTCATTAAGACATTGACAGCAAAACGGTTGAGACCAAAGTTATCTTCTGATAGTTTAAAAAATAGAATCATGATGGTTGGAATTAGAGCAATCACCAAATCGCCTAAACCACCTTCTAATAAGATAACATAGGACATGATCAAAAGAATTGTCCAAACAAATTGGTTATGGGTGGTATATTCCTGGTCTTGAATGCTGTTTAGTTTCAAATAGGCTTCTTGTGGACTAATACTTTTGTCTAATAATTGACCAATGATTTCATTGACTTGATGGATGATGCGCATGTGATTTTTGCGGTTTTTCACCCTTACAATAATTGTGCTTCCCACCGGGCTTTCTTCTTTAAACTGACTATTTTGTAAAGCTAAAAATAGGCCAGAAGCAGATGAAAAGACAGCGGGTTGGTCAAAGTTACTTAATGAGAGAATTTGGTTAACTGTTCGCTCAACTCGATAACCTTCAGCTTCTGATTGAATCAAGAGGGTCCCAGCAAGAGTGGCTAGTTGAAGAATTGACTGTTCTCTTTTATCCATGAGCAAGCCCCTTTAGTTTTTTTGTCTATTATAGCATATTCTCGATAACAGAATAGAAGTCTGAATCAGAGAAGTTGGATAAATCGTGTTACAATAATAAATAGAGGTGATGATTTGAAAATATCAAAAATTCAGGTTCAAAAAAAGAATAAGCAACGCTATTCTATTTTTATAGATAATCAGTTTGCTTTTGGAATCGATGAGGCAATTTTAATTAAGTTTGCTATCAGAAAAGGTTTAGCAGTCGATCAAGAGTTAATTAGAAAAATTTTAGAAGCTGAATTTCATTATCGTTTTTATCAAAAAACGCTAAACTATCTGTCTTATGGTTTGAAATCTGAACAAGAAGTACGTGATTATCTTGATAAAATGATAAAAGAGTCACAAAGTGAGAAGATGGAAGAAAGGCAGGATTTTTCTAAGGAAATGGAATCTAGTAACTGCAAAACGCCACTAGCTAATCCCAGTAAACAACAAAGGAATGTTGACTATGCATCTTTTGACATTTCAGAAAGTTTGATTGATCAAATTATTGACAAACTAAAAGAACAAAACTTAATTAATGATCTTATTTATGGCCAAGCCTATGTACGCACTCAAGCCAATATCAACCGTAAAGGGCCAAGAAACATTTCTTATGAGCTGAAAATGAAAGGTTTAAATGATCTATTAATTGAAGAAGCTTTAATGGAGTATCCAGAAAATTTGCAACGAGAAAACTTAAAAATGTTAGCGGATAAGTTTATTAAAAGTAAAAAACGATTGTCTTTAGCCATGCAAAAAACAAAGTTATACCAACACCTTAACCAAAAGGGCTATGATCGAACACTCATTCAAACCTTTCTAGATAATTATAAAATGGAAGTCGATCCTGAACTTCAGGAGGATCTGCTGGATAAAGAGGGGCAAAAAATTTTCCGCAAAAGATCCAAAAAACATGAAGGCTACGAACTTAAGCAGCGTCTAATTGTCGACTTGCGACAAAAGGGATTTGAATATCAAGACATTCAAAATTGGCTAGAGGATAATGAAAGTGTGATGAATATGAAAGGGGAGAATGAGTAGTTAAATGAGTAAATTTATAAGTAGTTATCTTGATTGGTCTCCTCAAAAAATTCAGAAGTTTCGCAAAACAGTATTAACTTGGTACGATGAAGAAGGGCGAGACTTACCATGGCGCCACAGCAAAGATCCCTATCAAATTTGGGTCAGTGAGATTATGCTGCAACAAACGCAAGTGAATACGGTTATCCCTTACTATGAGCGTTTTATAGACGAGTTACCAACTATTCAAGCTTTAGCTCAAAGTTCTGAAGAACAACTGCATCAGCTATGGCAAGGCTTAGGCTATTATTCAAGGGTAAGAAATATGCAATTTGCTGCTAAACAAATTATGAATGATTATGATGGCATCATGCCAAAAACCATGAAGGAGCTATTAAGTTTAAAAGGTATTGGACCTTATACAGCAGCAGCTATCGGATCGATTGCCTTTGGTTTAGTTGAGCCTGCCATTGATGGCAATTTAATGCGTATTATCGCTCGCTTATTTGAAGTAGAGGAAGATATTGGTCAAGCAAAAAACCGTAAAGTTTTTAAAGCCATATTAGACCCTCTGATTGACCCCAAACGACCGGGTGACTTTAATCAAGCTTTGATGGATATTGGAGCTACCGTTATGACACCAAGCAATTACCGGCCTGAAAACCATATCTTAGAAGAATTTGATCAATCTTATCAAAATGGAACGAGTCATCTTTATCCAGTTAAACATAAGAAGACTAAGCAGATAAGACAAGAATGGCTTGCTTATAAAATTATAAATAAAGAAGGGAAAGTTTTAATGCGTCAGCATCAAACCGGAGAATTATTGTTCGGCTTATGGCACTATCCTTTAGTAGAAGTCGATTTGCTAGCTTTAAAAGATGCAAATGAAGTTAAAGAGGCATTCTTTTATACTTATCTCAAGCCAGATGAAATGGTAATGGAATCTGTTGTAGAAGAAATTCAGCAATACTTTAAAGTCAAGATAGAAAAGCTTACTCCAGCAATAAAACATGTTTTTAGCCATCGAATTTGGCAAGTTGGCATTTTAGCGGTCAATTTTGAAAGTAGTGGACAGCAATTACTTGATCAGCTTCATCTAAATGATAGTAGCTTTCGGTGGGTAGCAGAGAGTGATATAAGTCAATTGGCCTTGTCCTCACTGCAGATAAAATTATTAGATAGTAATAAAGCATCTTCTAATGATGACTTACGACTTTTTTAAATGATGCATCAAACAAATAAGTTTTAAAAAATTTAGACCCCTAGCAAAAAGAGCTAGAGGTCTTTTGATTACAAACGATATATTTTAATTATTAAAAGTCATAGGCTTCTTCTTCTTTTTGTCGTTTTAATTCCATAGCTTGGCTAAATAATAAAGTATCTTTAATTAAACCATCTAAACGGTAATGGATGTTTTGATTAATTATTTCACCTTGATGATAGTCAGCTTCTTCAATAAAGACATAAGAAGGAATAACCATAGCTTTCATATATGAAAGTATAGGCTTCAATTGATATTCGGCAATTAAGTAGTGTTTAGGACTACCTGCTGTAATCACCATTCCAACTGTCTTGTCTCTTAAAGCATTTTGTGGTAAAAGATCGAAAATATTTTTAAGTGTGGCTGGGATGGAGGCTTGGAAGATTGGACTACCAATTATGATAGCATCAGCTTCCATGATTGCTTTTGTAACATAAGCACTATCGCCAGTAAGTTCAACATAGTGATGACCATCCGCGAATTCAATATCTTTTTCAGCTAGATCAATCAACTCCACATCAAAGTCTGAATAGTTTGTTTGAATAATCTCTTTAGTGAGGTTCATAGCAATGCGAGTTTTACTACCCATCTTCGAACCAGAAAGTAAAATTAATCTCATTATTCCACTTCCTTTTCCTTGGTCAATTCTTGGACCGTCTCTCTAAATTTAGCGTGATCGGTTGGCTCAGCTTGATCGGCAGCTTTTTGACCAGTATAGCGGCGAACAGCGGGTAAAACTTTAGCCTCTAAAAGTTCTAAGTTCTTCATTAGATGTTCGAAAGGAATTCCACCAAAATCAATTTGAGCCACATAACGGCTGATACCGAAAGTTTCATATTGATAGAGAATTTTCTCAACGATTTCTTGCGGACTTCCAACGTTAAGAATATCATTAAGGTTTTCTGATTGGGCAAAAGCTCGCTTAGGAAATTCTTGACCATTTGAGAAGGTAAAGCCTTTAGAAATGAAAGTATAGGCTTCTTGTCTGGCTTTTTGTGAAGTTTCAGCTACGTATAGCATTCCAGCAGTTGCCACAGGGAAATCTTGGCTTTGATAGCCACTTTCTTCTAAGGCTTCCCGATAAGACTGAATATTAGCTAAATGAATATCGACTGGTCCAGTTAAATGTGCTAAGAAGATAGGGGCTCCTTGACGTCCGGCTTGAATAGCAGATGTGCGATGGCCACCAACTGCGCGCCAAATTGTCAGTTTACGATTTTGATAAGGTCGAGGTAGAATGGAAGCATTCTTCAAAGGTGCTCTAAATTCTCCCTCCCAATTTATAATTAAATCTTCATTAATCTGACGTAAAAGTTCAAATTTTTCTTCGAATAAGGCTTCATAATCGCGCATATTATAGCCTAATAAATCAAAAAGACCTACACGTGAAGCGCGTCCTGCAATGATCTCCATTCTTCCTTTTGAAATAAGATCCAGGGTAGCAAAATCTTCAAAGATGCGAACGGGATCTGAAGTTGAAACGATGGTTGCAGCAGAAGAAAGTTTAATTTTAGAAGTTGCTTGAGCAATAGCTGCTAAGATAACTGTATGCGCTTGGCTAGTAAAATAAGGTTGGTGACTTTCACCGACACTAAAAAGATCTAAGCCAGCCGCTTCTGCTTCAATACCATAACGAATAATTTCATTGACTCTTTGTTCTTGTGAAATACGGTCGCCAGTAATTGGATGAGGTACATGATCACCTAAAGTATATATACCAAATTCTAGTGGTTTTTTGGGGGAAGTGCTTGAATTCATAATAAGCTTCCTTTCTTTTTTTTTATTGAACAAATTATAGCATAAATCTCGAATTTTAGGAAATAATTTATTTTAAGGAGAGAATAAGCTTTCTCTTATAAAATGAAATTTGCTCCCATAAAGACAAGCGAGTATGATATAATATTCAAGGAAAAGTTGATAGCCGAATGGCTAATTATTTACACAATAGAAAGTAGGTTCAGTGATGAAGCAGCCCAGAGAAGGTGAATTCATTACTGTTAAAAGTTATAAACACGATGGTTCTTTGCATCGAACATGGCGCGATACGATGGTTTTAAAGACCAGTGAGCAGTCTATTATTGGGTGCAATGATCATACTTTAGTGATCGAATCAGATGGTCGTCGATGGGTGACACGAGAAGCTGCAATTGTATATTACCATCAACATTTTTGGTTTAATATTGTAGCGATGATTCGTAAAAGAGGTGTCACTTATTATTGTAATCTTGCCTCTCCATATGTTATGGACAAGGAAGCGTTAAAATATATTGATTATGATCTTGATATAAAAATGTTTCCAGATGGTGAGAAGCGATTGTTGGATTTAGATGAGTATGAAGTACATAGTCGACGTTATAATTATCCAGTCGAAATTGATCGCATTTTGAAATATAACATTCAAGAGCTGGTCCGTTGGATTGAGGAAAAAAAAGGTCCTTTTAATCCGGCCTTTATCGATATTTGGTATGAACGTTATTGTCAATTGTCACATCGCAAACGTTATAAATAGTTAATAGTAGAATTCACTGAGAGAGATTTTGTGTAAAACGCAATAGAAGCGATAGTAAATCGTTATTCTATTGCTTTTTTTTAAAATAAAGGATGAGAGAGTGAAGGTATGTATACAAAAGAGAGGATTAAAGAATTAGATCAAATGGCATATTTAGGTGCATTAGGAGCTATCTATTCACCTGATAAAACAGTATTTAAAGTATGGGCACCAACTGCTCGCTCCATCCAATTAATTGTTTTTGAAGGTTATTATGGTCAAGTTAAAGATGAACACCTCATGGTTAAGCAAGGCCCTGTATTCCAAATAGAATTAGCAGGGGACCATCATCAAACAACCTACCGCTTTCGTATTGATTTCAAAGACGGGAGCCAAAAGGAAACAATCGATCCATACGCTCGAGCATGTACAGTTAATGGTAGGAGATCAGTCGTAGTTGATTTGAAAAAAACCAATCCAGCAGGCTGGTCGAAAAGGATGCCGTCTTTTCCTCGAGACGAAGCTATGGTTATTTATGAAGTGAATGTACGCGACTTAACGATTCAAGGCGAATCTGGCATTACTGATAGAGGAAAGTATCTAGGATTGACTCAAACCGACACACGAAATCCTGAAGGGGATTCCACAGGGTTAGACTATCTAAGTGAGTTGGGAGTGACCCATTTAGAATTTTTACCTCTTTTCGATTTTGACTCTATCGATGAAACCTTTGAGCAACCAAATGAATATAATTGGGGTTACGATCCTTATAACTACAATATTCCAGAAGGCTCTTATGCAACAGATCCTTATGATCCTATTGTTAGAATTAAAGAATTAAAACAAATGATTCATGCTATTCATCAAAAAGGGATGCGTGTCATTATGGATGTTGTTTATAATCATGTCTACCAAGTTGAAAACCATCCTCTCCACTTAACAGTCCCGCACTATTATTTTCGCTATGACCAATCTGGACAGTTAACTAATGGCAGTGGCGTGGGAAATGATACAGCATCTGAACGTGTGATGATGCAAAAGTTCATCGTAGACTCTGTTCAATACTGGGCAAGTGAATTTCATATCGATGGATTTCGCTTTGATTTAATGGGTTTGCATGATATTGAGAGTTTAAAAGCTGTTCGAGAAGCTCTTGATGCAATTGACCCTAGTATAATTATTTTAGGTGAGGGTTGGGATATGGCTAGTCCCATTCCACCAGATCAAAAAGCTAATTTAAATAATGCTTATAAAATGCCTAGAATAGCTCAATTTAATGATGGGATCCGAGAGGCTATAAAAGGGAATGATTTTAATCCTGAGGCAAGGGGGTTTATTAATGGTGCTTGGTACATGGAAGAACCACTAGTTAATAATTTTCTAGCTCGCTATGATTCTGAAAAATTTAATAATCCCATGCAAGTGATTCAATATTGTGAAGCACACGATAATTATACACTCTATGATCGGTTAATGATGGCTGACCCTTATCATCTACCGGAAATTATTATAAAAAAACAGCAATTAGGATTGGCTTTAGTCTTGCTAGCCCAAGGGATTCCATTTATTCATGCTGGTCAAGAATTTTTAAGAAGCAAGCAAGGAGTCAGAGATTCTTATAACCGACCAGATGCTATTAATCAAATCGATTGGTCTCTAATGACTCAACATTGTAAAACGGTGGAATTCGTAAAGGGTTTAATTCAATTAAGAAAAGAAGAGCCTCTTCTACGCCAAACTAGCTATGAGAGCTTACGCTGTTCGACAGAAGTAATTCAAGCTTCAGACCAAATCATGGCGGTTCGTTATGCCGGTAAAAGCTATGATCTCTTGTTAATGTTTAATGGTGGTGAAGAATATGCGCACTTTAATGTTCCTTTAGGCAATTATACGATGTTAGTTTACGATGATGTTGTTGATCTTGAAGAAAATGAATATCTTAATCAAATTAAATCGATTAATTTGCTTCCATATTCAACGACGGTTATTAAACGTTTAAAAAAGAGAACAAAATAAATATAATTCAAAAGAGCGTGAAGATTCCTTTTAATCCTTACGCTTTTTTGTGTGAAGTTTTTGACATTTAGTCGTGCTTAGTGTAAGTTTAATAGGCTTTCAGAAAATATAAAAGGAGACTAAAATTGGATAGCGCCAGACCTATTGAAATAGGTGACGAGGATGAGTTTATCGAATTTTCGGCGGATGACTCAAGGCTGTGCAGTCTTTAAGAATAGTTAAAACAAGATCGCGAGAACTTGGACAGAGTCTATTCTATGCACCGAAAGCATAAAATATTGAAAGAAATGAGGCGTATTTTATGTGCGGAATTGTTGGATTTATTGGTGAAGGAAATGTACAAAGAATTATACTTGATGGATTGGCAAAATTAGAATACCGTGGTTATGATTCGGCCGGACTTTATCTTTTAGATCAAGAAGGTAGGGGTCATCTTTTTAAAGAGAAAGGTAGAATTGCCGACCTTGAAAGGGCGGTAAATCAAGAATTTAACTCTAGTATTGGTATTGGTCACACACGGTGGGCAACCCACGGTCCTGCTAATAGAGAAAATGCTCACCCCCATCAATCTAATTCTGATCGCTTTACTTTAGTCCATAATGGTGTGATTGAAAACTATTTAGACTTAAAGAAAACTTACTTAAGTGAAGTATCATTAAAGTCACAAACAGACACAGAAGTAATTGTTGCTTTAATTGCTTACTTCTCACAAGAAGGAATATCTACCAAAGAAGCATTAAAAAAGGTGCTTCAATTGATAGAAGGCTCTTATGCTATTGGATTAATTGATAAAGAAGACCCCACAACTCTTTATGCTGCTAAGAAAAAATCACCATTATTAGTGGGCATGGGAAACGACTTCAATGTAATTGCATCGGATGCAATGGCAACGATTGATTTGACCAGTGAATATATTGAAATTCACGACGGTGAATTATTGATGATTCAATCGGATGGCATTTTAATTGAGGACTTATCGGGTCAAGTCATTGACCGTTCTTCTTATATTGCAGACTTAGATGCTAGTGATCTTGATAAAGGAACTTATCCGCACTATATGCTTAAAGAAATGGATGAGCAAGCTGCTGTAGTTCGTAAAAATATTCTTTATTATCAGAATCAAGATAGTGAATTTACTATTGAAGCTGACCTTTTATCTGAAATTAAGCAAGCGGATCGTCTTTATATTTTAGCTTGTGGGACTTCTTATCATGCAGGTTTAGTAGGTAAAGTGATGATTGAAGACTTGGCGAAAATACCAGTGGAAGTTCATCTTTCATCAGAGTTTTCTTATCACTTGCCGTTATTAAGTCAAAGACCTTTCTTTATATTTATTTCTCAATCAGGCGAAACAGCTGATAGTCGACAAGCTTTAGTGAAAGTCAATGAATTAAACTATCCATCTTTAACTATAACTAATGTCAAGGGATCTACTCTCTCGAGAGAATCGGATTATACACTTTTATTGAATGCAGGACCGGAAATTGCTGTGGCTTCTACAAAGGCTTATACAGCTCAATTAACAGTCTTAGCGATTTTAGCAGATGTTCTTGCAAGCCAAAAGGATTTCTCAATGAAACATGAGTTATCATTAGTTTCTCAAGCCATTGAAAGGGTCCTTACTCAAAAAGATGCTTTAAATTCTTGGGTAAAAAATGGACTTGCAGATAAAGTGCATGCTTTCTATTTAGGGCGTCATATGGATTATTTAGTAGCCATGGAAGCAGCTCTTAAACTAAAAGAAATCTCATACATTCACACCGAAGCTTTTGCTTCAGGAGAATTAAAACATGGAACAATTGCTTTAATAGAAGAGGGAACGCCTGTTACTGCATTAATAACTGACCCAGTAACAGCTTCCATTACGCGGTCTAGTTTAGAAGAAGTGAAAGCGCGCGGAGCCAAAACGTTTGTAATAGCAAGTGAACCATACGCAAGTGAAGGAGACTTTGTTCTTCCATCTGTGCATCCGCTCTTAACTCCAATTGTGAGTGTGGTTGCCTGCCAAATGATTGCCTATTTAGCAACAGTTGAACGGGGGCTTGATGTAGATAAACCACGTAATTTAGCTAAATCGGTAACGGTGGAGTAATTTATAAAAAAGATGAGAAATGACTGAGGTTTTATCCACAGAAATTTAATTAAAAAGTCATCTGAAGGTTCTGTTTTTTAAATCGAATAAACGCTATAATAGATAATGAAATATAAAATTAGGAGCGAATAAATGAAACCGTCAATTTCAAAACTTCAGCTACAGGTGAAACCATGGGCACTTGCCTATTCCATCTTTATGGTTACTTTAGGCTGTCTCGTCTATGCTGCTGGGGTAAACAGTTTTGTAATCCCCAATCATTTTGGTAATGGTGGAGTGGCAGGTATCGCGATTATCTTAAAATATATCAAGGATATTCCTACTGGGACCACAAACCTCATTATAAATTCTTTTATTCTATTGATTGGTTATCGATTTCTTGAAAAACGTACGTTAATTTTTACAATTTATGCCATGATTGTAACCTCCTGGGCTTTAAACACTGTCTTTCCACCTGTTTTTATTTCAGAAAACCGGCTAATTTCGGCAATGGCAGGCGGAGTTGTAATGGGTATTGGTTTAGGATTAATTCTTAAAGGACATGGTTCTTCGGCTGGAACAGATATTATCGCCATGATTTTAAAGAAATACCTTGGGATTAATTTTGCCACAGCTACCTTTTTATTAAACATGTCAATTGTCTTAGCTTCTGGGTTTGTTATAGGTGCTGAAAACACTATTGTTACTATTTTTATGAAATTTTTAACCTCAGCTGCCTTAGAATTTGTTACGGATGGCTTTAGTCGTCGGAAGGCAATGTTAATTATTACTAAAGAACCAGAACAAGTTTGTCAGATGATTACCGAAGAAATTGCAAGAGGGATCACTGTTTTCAGAGCTTATGGTTATTACACCCATAAGGAAAAAGAAGTGTTATATATTGTTGTATCTAAACAGCAAGTGGTGAAAATAGAGCGACATATTGCTTCAATTGATCCAAATGCTTTTGTTACAGTTAGTGATGTTCAAGAAGTTATTGGACAAGGATTTACCTTTTATAATCCTAATAATAAAAATCGCCGTTTTTACGATGAATAATAAAAGAACTCGTCTTCAAAATTGGAAGGCGATTTTTTGGACGAGATAAAAATTAGAGTCAATTTTATAATACTGTGAGCTAATTATGCTATGTATTCTTTAATGAATGACGGAGGGAAAATGATGATTAAAGTATATGGTTTAAAGCAATGTTCAACTTGTCGCAAGATTATGAAGTATTTGCAGGAAAATGGTTTGGAATTGACTGAGATAGAAGATATTCGCGACAATCCCCCCTCTCTTTCGGAATTAAAAGTGGCTTATCAATCGACAGATGGCAATATTCGCAAAATGCTAAATACTTCTGGACAGGTCTACCGAGATATGAAATTAAAAGACCGTTTAGATAGTATGTCTTCTGAAGAAGTTTTAAAGCTAATGAGTAAAAACGGTATGCTAATTAAAAGACCATTTTTAATTGAAAAAGAAAAGGCAAGTAGTGGTTCTAATTTAAAAATAATTAACCGAGTGTGGGAAATTAACAAAGCTTAAAACATAAAAAGAGGTTATCAACTATATAGTGATAGCCTCTTTTTTAAAAGAATGATGTTAACCAATGTAAAATATAAGTTGTTCCAAAACCATAACAAGCTAAGGAAACAGGTTTGCCAAATAGCAAGGATAAAATGAAGTACTTGCGAGTCATAGTAGTGATTCCAGCTCCATAACAGAGAATATCAGCTGGCGAGAAGGGAAAAAACATTAAAAAAGTAAAAAGCCAATTTCCCATGTTTTTTCTTTCGTAAAGTCTGATCATTTTACCATAAGACTTATCACCGAGTATGGCTCGGACAGTAGGTTTTCCATATCTTCTACCAATCCAAAAGTTGACCCAAGATCCGAGATAGATGGGTAACAAATTGAGGACGAAACCCCAAAAGGGACCAAAGGCTAAGATTCCAATGGGAATAGTAATCGCTCCCGGCATAACTGGAATAATGGTTTGAGCTATCTGAATGATAATAAAAATCAAGGGCGCCCAAAAGCCAAAACCTTTAATCATTACTAGCATTTTTCTCTCGTCGGTAAAAACACCTGCTTGAATTCCCCACATAACTAATATGAAAGTAATTATGAGTCCCAAAATATTGAGGAAATGCATCCATTTTCGGGTTAAAATTTGTCTTTTTTCATCCATCGGGTCACACTCCTCAAAAACATTTTAACATATGTTGATGATATGACAATCATAGATGAAAATTAACCAAAATCAGACAGACTTAAGTCTTAATTAATTGATTGATCGGACTGAAAAGGTTCAACCGATAATTGATAGTTACGAATATAATTGATAAAGTTTTTAACGGATTCAGGAAGGTGTGTATTTTTACGATAAACCAAGTAAAAGTTTCGTATAGAATTCACTCCTTCAATATCGAAGGTTAAAACTTCTTTATGTTTCACATCAGGCTGAACAGCTAGCTCTGATAGAATGGAAATCCCAACCCCCAACTTAATAAATTGTTTTATCGTTTCATTATTATTTACTTCAAAAACTTTATTCAGTTTGAGTGGATCGATATCCAACTCTCTCAGTATCAATGCTGATTCTTTAAGTGTTCCTGAACCTTCCTCGCGAGTAATGAAAGGTTTTTCTAAGATCTTCTTAATTGGATAAGCTGTTTCTTTATATTGTATGAATTCTTGATTATAAGGGGTAACAATGACTAATTTATCCGAAAAGAGCTTCTCAAAAGTCAAGTTACTATTCATCGATTGAGAGCCAACAATACCAATATTTAAAGACCCTAGGGCAATATCATTAATAATATCAATGGTATCACTTTGGTGAAGGGAGACCCGCATCTCTTTATTATCTTTGGCAAATTCCGAAAGAGCTAACGGAAGAAGATAAGAAGCAGCAATGGATGAGGCACCGATTGTGATTTCATGGTTGTTTCTTTGAGAAAAGGTGGTTTCAATGTTACGTGACATTTTTAATAAGGATTGTGCGTACTTATAAAATTCCTGTCCTTGGGTAGTTAATTCATGGCTTTTAGTTGTGCGTGAAATTAATTCGATGCCTAATTCATTTTCCAATTGTTTAATGTGCAAAGAGACAGTTGGTTGAGAGAGGTAGAGTTGGTTAGCAGCTTCTGAAAAACTACCCCATTCTACTATTGTTATAAAGGTTTGGATTTGTTTTAATTCCACAAAAGTCACTACTTTCTGATATCGATTTAATATTTATTTTTGATTTTAAGGTGAGAGAGGTATTTATTAGAAAAAATAATAAATAATTGTCGAATCGTTTAAAATTACTCAGATAGATCTTTTTGAATGTCTTTAAGACATTCAACGGCGACCATGAGGTCTTCTTTTTTCGTATAATGCGATAGTGAGAATCGCACAACTCCTTGTTCCTTGGTTCCTAATGCTTCATGCATTAAAGGAGCACAGTGACCACCACCTCGTGTTATAATTTCAGCTCGGTCAATCAGTTCTTCAACTACGATGGCCGAGTCAAAATCGCCTAGATTAATTGAAAGAATTCCACAGCGGTCTACAGTAGGATTAAAATGACCGTAAAATTTTATTTGGGGAATGGATTGAAGTTCCTTATAAAAGATGTTTAAGAGATTCCTTTCATAATCTCTTACTTTATTCACTCCATAATCAATTAAATAATTTACACCTGCTGCAAGACCAGCAATTCCATGA
The DNA here is from genome assembly GCF_050409565.1 of Facklamia sp. P12955. Taxonomy (NCBI): domain Bacteria; kingdom Bacillati; phylum Bacillota; class Bacilli; order Lactobacillales; family Aerococcaceae; genus Facklamia; species Facklamia sp. P12955. Next base: position 52,560 of record NZ_JBNUPF010000001.1, on the reverse strand, counting down.
CTATTTAAAGTTCCGGCTTCTAAGCGTGAGGGGTAATCAAGAGGTTGATGATGACTAAAGGTATCAATGCCTGTTCCACCTGATTTTAGTGGATGAATCTCTACATCTGGGTGAACATATATACCACCAGTTCCTTGCGGACCTAAAAGACTTTTATGTCCTGTAAAACAAAGAACATCTATGTCCAAAGCTTCTACGTCGATAGGTATACAGCCAATTGTCTGTGAGGCATCTACAATACCTAAAAGATTGTGTTGGTGTAGAATTTGAGTGATTTCCTTGATCGGATTAATGTCACCAGTAACATTGGAAGCATGAGTGATGACCATTCCTTTAGTGTTGCTTTGAATGGTATTATTTACTGTTGCCGGATCAATAATTCCTTTCGAATTGATGCCTAAAATAGTCAGTTCAAGACCATTTTCTTCTAGTTCATAGAGAGGTCTTAGAACGGAATTATGTTCCATGACAGTCGTAATAACATGGTCACCTTTCTTAAATAATCCTTTAATAACTGTATTTAAACTATCTGTAGCGTTATGAGTGAAAATTATTTGCCGAGGGTCTTTGCCGTTAATCAATTGATTCAAAGATTGACGGGCTTGAAAAATGCTTCGAGAAGCTTGCATGGCTGAATCCGAAGAACCTCTGCCAGCATTGCCAGAATGCTGAATGGCGTCAATGACCGCGTCAATGACTACTTGAGGTTTATTTAGGGAAGTGGCTGCATTATCTAAATAAATCATAAGATCTTCTCCTCTTTAAAATTTATATTATCATTCCCATTATATCTTAATAGATAAGGGCCTTCATGGTTAATTTGAATTGATATCGCTTTCATCAGTTATTCTGATAAATGCTCAAGGCTGTTCTAACAAAGCTTGTCGGTGCATATTTGAAGTGATATGATTAGCCAGTAAAAAAATATATATAAGGAGGTGTCTTATGAAAAAAATGTTTTCATGGTTGATGTTGACTGTATTATTTGTTGGGCTTATGCAACCATTTGCTAGAATTAATGCTGAAGATGAAGTTGAAGAAAACACTACCGAAGCTTCAAGTGAGGAGCAATACCCTGTCGATCCGGCCAAACAAGTTTATGTTGATGCAGAATGGATTAAAAATGTCTTAGATGGTAATTCAGACATTGAAAAATATGTATTGGCGGAAGTCACTTGGGGCGAAGCCGATGCAAGTCCAGATTATTTGAGAAAACACTTGCCTGGAGCGATTCATATTAATACGGATTCGGTTGAAGAGGGTCCTGTATGGAATTTGCGATCTGCCGAAGAAATTGAAGAATCTTTATTAAAATATGGGATTGATAAAGATACGACGTTGATTTTATATGGACCTGATACAGGTGTAGACCGTGTAGCTTATGCTGCATTGTACACAGGAGTTGAATCCGTTAAAATTCTAGATGGCGGCTTAGCTATTTGGGAAGCAGCAGGTTACGAAATAGAAGAAGGTGAAGTGGTCCCTGCAGCTGTTAAAGAATTTGGAGTCGAAGTGCCTGCTCATTCTGAATATCTTATATCTTTAGATGATACTGTGGATGCTTTAACTAATAATGACAACTTTCGCTTAGTCTCTCTACGTTCTGAAAATGAATGGTTAGGTATAGAATCAGGATACTCTTATATTCCTAAAGCGGGAGAACCTAAAGGAGCAGTTTGGGGACGTCCATTATTGAGGGGCTCTGGAGAAGCTAATAGTTCAGGAATGGAAGATTTTAAAAATGAAGACGGTACAAATAAAAGCTTCGATGAGATTTTGGCTTTTTGGCAAGAAGAAGGTTTTGATGTTGAAAATGATTTAACCTTTTATTGTGGAACTGGTTGGAGATCTAGCCTTCCATTCTTGTTGATGTATGAGCGGGGTTTAGATGTTACCATGTTTGATGGTGGATGGAATGAATGGCAAATGAATGATGATTTGGAAGTTCAAATTGGTGATCCTCAATCAGATTCGGTAAAATATAAAACAGTTGGAGATTTAGAAGAAGGAAAAGAAACCAATTAGAAAGCATCTTCAAAAATACAAGGAAGCGTGCTCGCCATTGACGACGAGCATGCTTTTTATTAAGGAGAATATTAATGAAAAAAATTCTAAAATTATTAAGTTTAGCTGTTATAACCAGTTTAATAGTCAATACTACATATGTTTTTGCCAATGAGGGAGGCCCATTAAACAACTTATCTTTTGAAGAAATAGTAGAGCAAGCAAAAGGAAGTGAAGTTAATTTTTATGGATGGGGCGGCGATGAAAAGCTTAACCAGTGGTTAGATGAAGTATATGGACCAAGACTTAAAGAAAAATATGATATTACGTTAAACCGTATTCCGATGGATATCGATCAAATTTTGAGTCAATTAGTGAGTGAGAAGCAAGCTCAAACTAGCGAAAGTGAAATGGATATGATTTGGATCAATGGCGAGAATTTTAAATCTGCTCGAGAAAATGAACTCTTATATGGTCCATTCACAGAAATTTTACCAAATTATCAAGAATTTCTAGATATAGAAGATATAGAAAACAATCAGGATTTTGGCTATCCAATTGAAGGTTTTGAAGCTCCTTACTCAAAATCTCAGCTTGTTTTAATTAAAGATTCAGAAGTAACTAAAGAAACTCCTACAGATGCTGAATCCTTGTTAGCATACGTAAAAGAAAATCCTGGAAGCTTTACTTATCCGGCATTGCCAGATTTTACCGGTTCCGCTTTTGTTCGGAATATTATCTATGAATTTGTTGATTATCAAGAATTTCAAAAGATGGAAACAGATAAAGAAGAGCTGAAAGTTCTCATTCAACCGGCTTTGGATTACTTAAATGAATTGGCTCCTTATTTATGGAGTGAGGGGAAAACTTATCCAAGCGATGGTCCTGCCTTAAACAATTTATTTATGGATGGAGAAGTTGCTTTTCATATCAACTATAACGCTTATGAAATTGCTCGATCAATTGAACAGGGAATGTATCCATCGACTGCCCAATCATTTGTTTTTGAAAAGGGCACAATAGGTAATACTAACTTTATAGCAATTGGTAAAAATGCATCACACAAAGCAGCCGCTATGGTAGCAATAAATGAAATGCTATCGCCAGAAATGCAATTATCAAAATACGAACACCTCGGTCTAATTCCGGTAATCGATAATGATAAATTAAATGATCAATTAAAAGCAGACTTTGAGGAAGTAGAAATTGGCGAGGGGATAATACCACAAGAACAACTTTTATCTAAGCGACTGCCAGAAATGCCCGCACAATTAGTGCCTTTGATCGAAGAAATTTGGCTAGATGAAGTGGCAGGAAAATAAAATGGAGCTTACGAAGAAGAAGCGTTTTTATGCAGTTCTCTTATTTATGCCTCAGTTCATTTTAAGTTTGTTTTTACTGTTAGGTGTAATGATTGGAATAGTGCAGTCTTTTGGATACATTCCTTCTTTAAATTTAAATGAGTTCAGTCTGACTTACTATCAAGATTTATTAAATGATAAACAATTTAAGCAATCAGTGTTTTTTTCATTGAAAATTGCTTTTTATTCAGCTTTTCTTTCAACGATTATGGGTCTAGCTTGGGCTTACTTTTGGCTTGTTCAAGAAAAATTAAGTAGATGGCAACAGACGCTAGTAAAAATTCCTATAATTGTTCCTCATTTAGTGGTCGCACTGTTTACTTTACAACTGTTTGGACGAACCGGAATATTTGCACGAATTTTATTTGCAATGGGAATTTCAAATGCCCAAGCTTGGTTTGATGCATTAATGTTTCAACCAAATGGTTGGGGCATTATTTTTTCTTTTATGTGGAAAGAAATTCCTTTTGTTTTATTTTATTGTTATCCTATAATAAGTTCAATCAATAATAAACTTGGCGAAGCTGCACAGACGCTTGGAGCCAGTCGCTTACAAAGTTTTATTAAGATTGTGCTACCCTTATCAAAAAACACAATCTTAGCTGCCTTTTTCATTATATTTATGTACGCTTTTGGTTCCTACGAGCTAGCAGCTTTATTAGGACCAACTTTACCTAAGGCATTACCAATTGCAGCTTATCAAGCATATATGCATCCTGATTTAAGCCAACGTCCTTTGGCAATGGCATATAATGGAATTTTAATACTCATTAGTTTGATGGCCGTTGTAGTAATTTATCTGATAGCATTTTATCCACAACTAAAGAAACAACTATTCAGTGAAGAAAAGGTGGGTCGAGATGTATCGTAAGACTATTCATTTCTTAATATTTATAGTTATTTTTTTGCCAATTAGTATTTTATTAATCTGGGCATTTACTGCTCGCTGGCCATGGCCTCATTTGATCCCGCACAATTTGTCCCTAAGAGGGTTTGAAAATCTGGTACGGCAACCTAATCAATTACTAACACTTATACTATCTTCAGTATTTATTTCGTCATGTGTAGCCATGCTGTCATCTTTGATTGCCTTAATGACTGCTAGAGCGACGGTAATGGCTAAAGGCTTCTTTAAGAATTTTATTCAGTTGACTATCGCCCTACCTTTTCTAATTCCTGTGATTGTTTTTGCTACAGGTATTCATCAAAAAATGTTTGAATGGGGCTGGGCTAATAAGCTTTGGGGCGTGATATTAGCCCATTTGATTTATTCCTTACCCTATGCTTCATACTTAGTGATTGATGCCTACCATGCGGTTGGCCTTCATTTAGAAGAGCAAGCATGGGTATTAGGAGCAAATAAGTTGAAAGCATTCTGGAAAATAACTTTTCCACTGCTGCTCCCTGTTCTTGCGACCAGTTTGGCTACGTCATTCATTGTTTCTTTTAGTCAGTATTTCCTGACTTTAATGATAGGTGGGGGGAAGATTCAAACCCTATCAGTAATTATTTTTCCTTATTTACAAAGAAACGATCGTACAATTGCTAGCATATACGCTTTGTTCTTTTTAATTATTAGCTTTTTAGTTATGGGACTACTCTCTTGGCTTTCCAATTTATATCAAAGTAAATATGAAAAATTCGACTATTATTAGGAGGTGAACCGTGTCTTTAATCATTAGAAATATATCAGTGAGTTTGGGTCATAACAAAGTCTTAAAAGATCTTAATCTTGAAGTTAAAAAAGGAGAGTATTTAGCTTTACTTGGGCCTTCTGGATCTGGAAAAACTACTTTTTTGAAAACACTAGCTGGACTAATTGAAAATGCTGAGGGAGATATTTTACTTAATCAAACTTCTATTATGAAAGAACCAAGTCATTCCCGTCCAGTTTCGGTGGTTTTTCAAGATTTAAGACTTTTTCCGCATTATAACGTTAAAGAAAATATTGCTTTTCCTATGAGGTTAAAGAAAATGAAAGCTAAAGAGATCGATGAGCGGGTAGCATCTTTATTGAATGATGTGCATTTACCTGGTTTACAAGCTTCTTCCATCCATAAACTATCAGGTGGTCAACAACAAAGGGTAGCACTCGCAAGAGCCTTAGCCAATGAACCTCAGGTTCTTTTGTTGGATGAGCCTTTTTCCGGACTCGATGAGCCTCTTAGAAGGGAGATGGGCCAGTTAGTACATAACTTACATGTTAAAAAAGGGCTGGTAACCATCTTAGTGACACATGATAAGCGAGAAGCGGTACAATTTGCTGATCGTATCGCTTTTCTGCATGAGGGTAATTTAGTGCAAGTGGATTATCCTAAAAATGTCTTTGATCATCCTAAAAATGAATATGTGGGTAGTTTCTTTGGAGTGTTGAACCGTTTAAAAGTTATTGAAGAAAGTAGAAAAGACTGGTTAGAGATGGATTTTAATGTTAAATTAAAAGACTATATTGGCAAAGAAATTTTTGTCAGACCAATTCGTGTGGAAGTTAAGACAGAACGTTTATTTTCCTCTTCCAGTCTCATTTTCCCTGCTAAACTAACCCATTTTTTTGAATACCCAGAGTATGTAGATTTAAAATTTCAATTAATCAATTCAAGTGAACAATGGAGTGTCAATGTCTTGCACCAGTCATTAAAAGATTATAAAGTAGGCGAAAAATATTGGCTTTATGTTAATCATGCAGATATTATTAGTTTTGAATGATAGATTTAAATAGAAAAAGCCCAATTATAAGTTGGGCTTTTTGCTTACAATCGTTTATGAAGCTTTTTCAATAATTGGAATTTTTTTATTTTCTTTTGTACCATCTAGAGAATTCTTGACATTAGTATAGCCCTTTTCGGTTAAGAAGTTAGCTATTTGAGCGGATTTATTACCAGAATAACAGAAAGTAATAATTTCAACTTCTTTGTCTTCAGGTAATTGTTCTAAAACAGTTTCTGGCTTATCAACTGAAGCATGAATGGCTCCTTCTACACTTGCTTTTTCAAAGTCTTTAAGATCACGTGCATCAATGAAAATGGTTTTGCCTGCTTCGGCTGCTTCAATGAAGGTATCTGGCAAGATAGATTCATAAGTTACTAAAGTATATTCAAAGTCTTTAACCCCTACAGCATCTTTAACATCTTCAAAGCCATTATCGATTAAAAGATTAGCAGCTTCTGCAGACTTATTACCTGTGTTGCAATAAACAATAATTGGCATCTTTTGGTAGTCTTCTAATCGTTCTAATTGTTCTTCTAATTGATCTAAAGGGATATTAATGGCATGTGAAAGATGTCCTTCTGCATAGTCTTCTTCAGGTCGGACATCAATTACCAAATATTTTTCCTTTTTCTTTTTATCTAGTTGGATTTTTTCAAGTTCTTCGCCTGTCATTATCTCAGCTTGGGCGTAAACGTTCGAAAGACCCAAAGCAAAAACTGCTACAAAAGTGACAATAAGTTTTAAAGATTTTAAAAGTGTTTTTTGCATTATACCCACTCCTTTATTTTGATGTCTTTATTTTATTAAAATGGTCATCTAATCACAAATAGACTTATTAAATAAATACGGGCTATTTATTAGTAATATCAATAAAACATTCATTCAAAAAAAGTAGCTGTATGCTATAATGAGCAAGGTTATAAGAGGAGGTCCAAAATGTTAAGTAAAATATATTGGGCGATTGAAATATTAATAGTCACAGGTGGTTTTTTTGTGAATGAATATGCTAGTAAGCGGATAGGACTCTATCGCCATGTGTATTATCGAGAATTTCAATTTAATCAGTTTTGGTTTGCTGAAAACTATCATTGGATTTGGTATGTTGTAGCTATTTTCATTATTTTAATTGCTATTATTGCTCTATTTAAAACTAAAAGCTGGATTCAATTTTGTTATCAATTTTCTTGGAAAACACATTGGGCGATACTGTTGATCGTTTCTCTGTCTGAACTAATTATTATGAGCTTTTTTACAGATAAAAGTCTTTTAATTATGTATCCGTATTTCCTAGTAGGATTACCACTTTTAGGAGTTGGAAATTTGATAGGTTGTTTATTAATTTTTTTATTCCATCCTCAGACTAAAGAATGCGAAATTAAGATAGGAGCCATATAATGTCGACTGCAATTATTTATTTTGTCAAATTACCTTTAATTGGATATAACAAAACTAGATTACAAGGGTTTTTACCTAAGGAAGATATTCACCATCTATCGATTCACCTTTTACAACAAACTTACAAAGAAATTTGTAAGGTGGATGCAGACATCTTTCTTTTTGTAGCACCTGCTGATCAAAAATTAGCCATTCAAAAATACTTAGCTATTGATAGTGATAAGATATTCGGCCAGCTTGAAACAGCTCATTTAGGAGAACGAATGTCGCGAGCCATGCAGCAAATTTTTAACCGTGGCTATGATAAAGTTCTTTTATTAGGCTGTGATCTAGTTGACATCAAGCAATCTTTGGTTGAGCAAATGATTGACATGCTAGACACTGAAGATGTTGTTTTAGCTCCTACCTTAGATGGAGGTTATGGCATTATAGCCAGCCGTTTGTTCTCTAAGTCTCTTTTTGATTTAGAGAATTATTCACACGATGAAGTATGCCAAAGGACGATCAATAAAGTTTCTGCAGCAAAACTTTCCTATGCGTTGACAGAAACCATTCGTGACCTAGACACGCGGGAAGATGTGGTGCGTTATCTATCAGGAGATCCAGATGCAGTTTATTTTAATCAGGGGGAATATAATGCCAACTTTCTAATTGATAAGGGCAGAAAGATTTTTAGGATTGCTTTAGGTTCGCAAATGAATTTAGACAATCAAATTGAATATGAATACTTAGCACTGAAGGGTTTGGCTTCTTCAGGGGTTGTGCCGAAGGTATATCAATGCCAGCCTCATACTAAGTTGTTAGGTAAGGGTTATTTAATTGAAGAATACCTCCCCGGTCATCCCTTAGACTATCAAAAGGACTTATCCAAAGCTGCTAATATTTTGGCTAGAATCCATAGTGTAGATAGCCAGACCATTCCTCATCTTATTAAGGCTAATAATCCCTTCCAACTGATGTATCAGGAATTTGTTGACATGTATAGTCATTATCAAAAATGGAAGGGCAGAGATCTTGAGGTTATTGATCTAATCGATGCATTGATGGCAGGTCTGAAAAAATATTCGTTCAATAATAAATTAAGCAATCCTTGCGTTATTAATACAGAACTTAATTCACACAATTTTTTGATTAATTCTAAAGGTGATTCCTATTTAATTGACTGGGAGAAGCCTTTGGTTGGTGAGAGGGAACAAGATATCGCTCATTTTCTAGCTCCCACAACCACATTATGGAAAACAGACCACTTACTTTCATATGAGCAAATCTCCGCTTTCATTAAAGAGTATGATAAGTCCTCCCAGGTGAAAATTAATAAAGATAAGCTTAAACAATATCTTCATTTTACTTGTTTAAGAGGAGTCACTTGGTGTTCGATGGCTTATGTTCAATATTTAGAAGCACAAAAAGTTAAGTCAAATGACCACTCTTTTGAAACCATCTCCCGCTTTATTAGCCCTGTTTTCTTACAAGAAATTAAAGCTTATATTGAAAAGTTGGAGGATATTACCTTATGAATTATTTGATCAGTGTGATTATTCCAGTTTATAACGAAAGAAAAATTTTACCTCAAACTTTAAAGCATCTACAGCATTTAAAGGACGAAGAAATTGAAATTCTGTTTGTAGATGGTGGTAGTGAAGATGGAACTCAAGAATTTATTAGCGAAAATCAATATAAAGTCCTGAATGGTCCAAAGGGTCGTGGTAGTCAATTAGCTGTAGGGGCTAAAAAGGCCAAAGGAGACTATCTTTTATTCTTACATGCAGATAGCTACTTTAAACGTTCTCCAAAAAAGGTCATCCTGAGTAGTCTGTTGAAAGGAAAGATTGGAGCTTTTCCATTAGACTTTCAAACAGATAATTTATGGCTAAGAGCGATTGCTTATGGATCAAATTGGCGACTTAAACATCGACAGATAGCTTTCGGTGATCAAGGGATTTTTATGACAAAAGATTACTATTGGGAACTAGGAGGTTTTCATGCTTTATCTTTAATGGAAGACTATGATTTATTTTTACGAAACAAGGCTAAGGGTGAAGAATTAGTTGTAGCAGATCAGTTCATTTATACCTCGGACCGTCGTTTTAAAGAAAAAGGTGTCTTTAGAACACTTCTTAAGATGCAATATTGCCAGTATCTATTTCGTAAGGGTTACTCAATGAAAGCAATCACTCAAGTCTATTATTCGTAGAAGGGGATTCGAATGAAAAAGAGAAGTATTAAAGAAAATATCATTGCAGCCATAGCCAAAAGAATGGTGGTTACCATCGATGAAGCCCCCTCTAATGTTGAATTAACTAAGCCTCTTTCAGAGTGTAGGGTAGCATTTATCACAACAGCAGGAACCCATTTGAAAAGCGATGCCCCTTTTAATATTAAGGGAGATCATACTTTCCGAATGATTCCTGGGGATAGTCGGGTGGAAAATATTATGATTACTCATGATCATTATGATCATGGACCGGCAGATGAAGATTTAAACTGTGTCTTTCCCATACAGATGCTTCAAGAGATGGCAACAAAGGGCAAAATCGGCTCTGTTGCACCGCGCCATTATGGCCTAATGGGTTATATACCAAAAGTAAATTTACTAATTGATGAAACAGCACCTGCGATTGCCCGTCAGTTAGTTGAAGATCAAGTAGATTTGGTACTCCTTTCTCCTGGCTGATATATTTGCCATCAGTCCGTTGGGCTAATCCAAAGAGAAGTAGAAAAGCAAGGGATCCGTACCGCTTCAATTATGCACTTACCTAAAGTGGCAGCCAAATCGAGACCACCTAGAATGTTTACCATTGATTTTCCTTTAGGTTTAACTTTTGGAGAGGCGAATGATTCTATTAAGCATTGGCAAGTTATGGATCAATTCTTAGATTTTGCTGTATCAGGTGGGGCAGAGGAGATAAGACCTTTTAAAAAAGCTTAATTATTCAATCACATAATGCGAATAGCGGCTTACTTTCAAATAATTAATTTATTTATACTAGCGTGATTACTTTTAGTTGAATGACTCCAATGGCATGATAATCTTTGTGAGAAAGGAGCTTAAAAATATGGACTATCTATTATTATTTATCGAGGGATTAATGACTTTTGTCTCTCCTTGCTTACTGCCAATGCTTCCACTTTATATTGCATTCTTTGCAGGCAGTGAAGGGGAGAGCTCTACTAAACAAACCTTCATTAAAGCAATTTTATTTATGTTAGGATTTTCTACGATATTTATCTTATTAAGTCTTTTTGTGTCCACTGTAGGATCCTTTTTTATGATGCACCGACAAGTCGTTAACTTTATCGCAGGAAGCATTATGATTATTATGGGTGTCGATTATCTTAATGGTCAAAAGCTAATGACTAAGTTAAGGCCTCATTCGCGAGGTTCCTATGTGGCCAATCCTTATTTATTTGGTCTAGTCTTTGCCATTTCTTGGTCGCCATGTGTTGGAACATTTTTGGCTTCTGCATTAACTTATATAGCCAGTGTCGCTACTAGCTGGACTTCATTTTTGCTTATAATTAGCTATTGTTTAGGTTTAGGTATTCCTTTCATTCTGTCTGCATTATTGGTAGATGAAAGTAAAAAAGTCCTTACATTTATCAAGGAACATTATCACTTAGTCAATCTATCTTCAGGCTGGTTTTTAATCCTTTTCGGTTTATTAACAATATCAGGCATCTTAGAAACGCTTTTACTACAACTAGTCTAGGAGGAATACAATGAAAAAGTTATTAACGTATGGTTTGCTTTTAATCGTTATTATAGGTCTGGGGGGCTTTATTTATAACAAAGTTCAAGATCAAAGTTTATCTATCGATAAAAAAGAAACAATTCAAGAAACTGTCAATGAGATCGATTTAACATTTAACAAAACAAGCGAAGAGGTTATTGAAGGAAAAGAAGTATCTCTTCAAACTTCAAGGGAAGAAAGTAGTCAGCTTAATAGCACAAATGAAGAAAAACAAGATCGATATGGTCATCTTAATGTAGATAGTGTAAGGATTAAAGATCAAGTAGATAAATCAATGACTTTATCTGAAAATTTTGGTCGACCTATGGTTGTTAATGTTTGGGCAACTTGGTGTCCACCATGCAAAAAAGAAATGCCTTATTTTCAAACGGCTTGGGAAGATTACCAAGAAGATATTGATTTTTATATGATCAATGCCACTAATTCGCAACCTGGCGAAACTAAAGAAGCAGTGAATGAATATTTAGAAGACCTTAATTTGACTCTTCCTGTATTCTATGATGTTAACTTTTCAACCATGGTGTCCCTACAAGCTACCTTTTTGCCCGCTACTATTTTTATAAATGAAGAAGGAGAGGTAGTATACCATCATATTGGCCTAATCAATGAAAAGCAATTACTAGAGCAAATCGAGGAATTGTTATAAAAATGTAAAATTTTGATGGTGGTGGAGTTTAATATTTAGGAGGTTCTTATGAAAAAAAATAAATTGGCAGTGATTGTTGTACTTGTATTATCACTTTTATCTTATCTCTTTATTCCCTCGGTGCAGTCATTTATTAACGAGTCTATTTCAGCCATGAAAGCAGTTAATTTAGAAGAGACAATTGCTTATATTCGTTCTTACGGAAATGTTGCTGCTGGTGTTTCCTTTTTCTTGATGATTTTGCAATCGATTCTTTCACCCATTCCTGCTTTCTTAATCACTCTATCTAATGCTGCCATTTTTGGATGGTTTTGGGGAGCGGTATTGTCTTGGACATCTTCAATGGCTGGAGCGACCTTATGCTTTTACATTGCTAAAATTTTGGGACGCGACGCAGTTGCCAAGATTACCAGTAAAACAGCCTTAAAATCTTTAGATGTGTTTTTTGAAAAATATGGAAAGTACACCATTGTAGTTTGCCGTTTATTACCATTTGTTAGTTTTGACCTAGTCTCTTATGCAGCTGGTTTAACTTCTATGAAATTCTGGCCATTCTTTTTAGCAACCGGAATCGGTCAATTGCCGGCTACTCTTGTTTATTCTTATATTGGACAAAACTTCGGTGGTGGCGGTAAACAATTATTTATTGGATTAATGTCACTATTTGCTGTAACAATTGTCATTTATATTGTTAAATCGATTTATAATGAACGCCATGCAAAAAAAGCAGCTAAGTAAATGGTTTAAGGTTTGCTTAGTGATTGCTTTAGTAGCTTTAACTATCTGGCTGACCTTAAATTTTTCAACCGAGCGTGTACGAGAAATAATCTTACAATCAGGGTCTTCTGCAAAATGGATTTATGTATTACTTTGGGTTTTCTTACCGATGGGGTTTTTCCCTGTTCCTTTCCTAGCTTTTGCTGGAGGAATGGGATTTGGATTATGGTTAGGCTCCATCTTGACTTTTATAGGTGCGGCTTTGAATCTAACTTTCATGTTTTTAATTTCGCGCTATTTATTTAGGCAACCGGCACAAAAATTTTTATTTAAAAGATATCCTAGTTCCAAAGGGATATTGACCACCGATAACCAACATTTAAAGTTAGTTCTTGCATTGGCTCGGATTATGCCTGTAATTCCCTATAATGTTGAAAACTATGCTTTTGGCTTAACGGATATCTCATTCTGGGACTATCTTTGGATTTCTCTCATATGCATTTTGCCGGGGACATTTATTTTTGTAAATGTTGGCGATAAGGCTTTAGAACCTAGTGATGCCTCTTTTTCACTATCAATAATATTAGTGGCTTTACTAGTATTCGGCACAGCCTTTTTAGGGAAATTTATTAAGAAGAAAAATCCAGAAGTAGCCCAAAAGCTTGAAGTAGATGAGGAGGAATAAGGGATAATGAAAGTTTTAATTGATTTTGATAATACTTTTTTCACACCCCATCGCGACATTGATGATGGTTTGGCGCTGATGTATTTATTAGGGAGTCCAGAAGTCGCTATAGTGGGTATCACTTCGACATTTGGGAATTCGACCATTGAGCAAGTAGACCAATCGACCCGTCAATTAATAAGCAAACTTGGCCTTCATTCAATTCCTTATGCAAAAGGTGCAAGTGAAACAGCTGATTATTTAACACCAGCAAGCCAGCTATTGGTAGATTTGGCTAATAAATATAAAGATGAGTTAATCATTATTGCAGTCGGTTCAATGACCAACTTGCAAGGGGCCTATCTAAGAGACAGTAATTTCTTCAAAAAAGTTAAACAACTTGTCTTAATGGGTGGGATTACTCAGCCGTTGATCTTTGACAAGCAAGAAATGCGAGAAATGAACTTTTCCATTGATCCGCAGGCTGCTTTTACCGTTTTAACTAAGGGAAGAAATGTTTCTATTTTAACAGCTAATCACTGTTTAGATCTTTTATTTACTCGATCAGAATATGAAGAAGCTTTTTCTAACCAACAATCGGCCATTGCTCATTTAATTCAAAACTATGCAGAACCTTGGTTTGTCGATAATGAAGATGAGTATGGTATTAAAGGCTTTTATAATTGGGATTCATTAGCAGCGGTCTATTTAGTAAATCCTGAATTATTTGAGGATCAATGGACTTCTTTTAATGTTTCTGTTAATAGTCTCTCAATGGGTTCTTTAATAGCGGAAGATTTTGATTTCAGTCCTTACTCAAGCTCTAGACCTTTAAAAAAAGCTTTAATCAATACACCTGTTGTTAAAAAGGCAGATCAAATACGAAAGAATTTATTTCAGCGCTGGCTAAATGTTAAATTGGAAGATTAAATAGCAAAGGAGGTTTTTGGATGTTCAAATGGCATAATTTACTAATAGCAATTTGCTCAGGGTTTATTTTTGCTCTTCTAGCAAGCGCTTTAATGTCATATTGGGTATGGTTAGAAATGCGAGTGCATACTTGGGTATTGTGTTGGATAGTTTTTGTTCTATTTATCATGGTAAGTTTTTTGTTCAAGATAAAACCAATAACTTACTTCCTAGGACTTATTAGTGTCGTTACTTTAATGCTTGTTAAATCACCTAATATTTTTTATTATAATGTTCGCGATATGTTTTTTTTAGATATGAAGATAGGTCAAATTAAAATGATTACTTTAATTTTGATGATAGTCATGACTCTTTTAATGATTTACTTTTGGTTGAAAGATCGAAAGCTAAAAAGTCAGCAAGTTTAATTTTGAAAGGATGAATAATATGAACAAAATGATTAAAAAATTAATGACACTTGTCTTTGCCTTCGTTACCGTTTTATCTTTATCTGTCCCAACACTTGCAGAGGAAGATGCTCCTGCAAATTTACCGACAGAGGAAAACCCGATGGTGGTCGATAAGGAAGCAGGCACCATTTCGATATATGCTTACGTAAATGGAAAATACTTAGAAACATCTACCCGTCATGCCGTGGTCTTCGATGATGGTAATTTTGGTGGAAAATCGGTATTCGGAACAACTGCTAATCAAAATAAATTCTATGAAGCTTTAATAGAAATCGGGGCAGAACCAGGCGATAATATGACGGCTGAAAATGCGGAAGAAACGCATGTTGCAGGGGATTTAATGGATATTAAAGTAACTTGGGAAGGCGCTGAAAAAGAATACAACCTAAGTGAAACAATTATTGATTCTAATGGCAATGACTTTGAATTCCGCTTTGGTGGAAATAAAGGGCGTGCCCATGATAAACATACAGGTTGTATCACTTGTTTAGATTCATGCCCAGTCGGACTTATTTCAAATGCTACTTATACCTACGGGGCCGTTGAAAAAAGAGGGGAAGTAGCGTTTTCAGGAAATGGTGAGATTTTACCAGAAGAAGGGACTCCGGTAATCATTACTTATTCAATCCACAAAGAGGATAGTAAAGATAAGAAAGTTGAATCAAACGAAAAAGCTGAAGCAGAATAATAATTCATTGGAGGTCTGTATCTAAAAGATACAGCCCCTTTTGCTTAAAGAATGTTGCTTAATAGACTCATAAAAGCACTTGCATTTTCCTTTAAATATTGTTAATATTGTAAGAGTCTTCTTTAAAGATTTTAATTGGGAGCGGATGGGTTCTGGTGTGCCCTCTGGTCTTCAAAACCAGTATGAGGCGTTAAGAGCGTCTTGGGTGAGTTCGATTCTCACACGTTCCCGCCAGGAAACTAAACTAGCCTAGTTAATCACAGTTTAACTGTGATTAACTAGGCTATTATTTTTGCTTTTAATTGATTTGTTTTATTTCGATAATTGCTCTTGTCTAACCCAACATCTTGTGTTAATCTAGCTTTAAGACACAATATATAGACAAAATGTAAATAATTCTGGGGAAGCAGGTTAGAATCCTACACAGTCCCTATGCTACTGTATTTGAGCTCGCTCATAAGTCAGATCGCCAGGTTATTTATTACACTTATCACTTCTCAGGGTTTAGTGATCTTTGGAAATATTCTTTAGTAGTGAGTATAGGTACACCTATGCTTTGCTTTCTTTTGATTTTACCATCGGCTTTCCTGGGAAGGGAAAGCCGTTTTTTGTCGAGGAGGAGCATTTTATGGAAAAAATCACATTATATAGTAAAACGGGTTGCGGACAGTGCGTTTTCTTAAAAAGATATTTAGATAGCAAAGGTCTTAACTATTTAGAAAAAAATGTCGAAGACGAAAGTTACTTAGAAGAAGTAAGAGAACTCAATTGTCAGAGTTTGCCAGTTGTTCTCATCGGGCAATCAGCTCCTGTTGTTGGTTTCCAACCGGATGTAATTGAGAGGCTACTCAGTCAATGTTAGCGATTGTCTTTATTAGCTTAACAGGTCAAACCCGTCGTTTTGTTGAAAAACTATCAGCTGATTACCAATTAGAATTGGACGATCTTACATGTGACATGATAGTCAATCAGCCCTATTTATTGATTGTTCCCACTTATCAAGAAGTGGTAAGAGACTTAGTGGATGATTTTTTTGAAAATGAAGTTAATCGACAAAATTGTCGCGGAGTAGTAGGTGGTGGTAATTTGAATTTCGCCCAATTATTTTGTTTTACTGCTAAAGACATTAGTCGTGACTATCAAATTCCTTTAATTCATAAGTTTGAATTCCAAGGAAACGAGTCAGATGTTTCATATATTAAGGAGGTAATGCTGAATGACTGAGAGACAATCATTAAAGAAAAAAAGCTATTTCCAATGGAATAATCAATTGAATATACCGGAAGATGGAGCTATTCCTCTTTATAAAGATCAAAAGGCATTGGAAGCTTATTACCAAGAAGAAATTGAAGCCAATAGTCCAAAGTTTGCGTCTTTAGAGGATCGCTTAAATTATTTATTGGAGAATGATTACTTAGAAGAAGACCTCATCAATAAATATTTAGAAGCTGATGTAAATGATAAAGATCCTTATGCTTTTATCAAGAAACTATATGACTTCTTACAAGCTAAGAATTTTAACTTTAAATCTTTTATGGCTGCTTACAAATTTTTCAATCAATATGCTTTAAAATCAAATGATGGTCGTCAATATCTGGAAGGGTTCATAGATCGAGTGGCTATGAATGCCTTGTATTTAGCAGATGGAGACCGACAATTGGCTATGGCTATTGCTGAAGAATTAATTTCGCAACGCTATCAACCCGCTACACCTACTTTCTTAAATGCAGGTAAAAAGCGTCGAGGTGAAATGGTGTCATGCTTCTTGTTAGATGTTGATGATTCCATGCTGTCGATTGGTCGAGCCATTAACTCAGCTTTGCAACTTTCAAGAAAAGGAGGCGGAGTTGGCGTTAATTTGTCTAATATTCGAGCAGCGGGCGACCCTATTAAAGCGATTGAAAATGCTTCTTCAGGTGTCGTTCCTGTCATGAAATTGTTAGAAGACTCGTTTTCTTATTCCAATCAGTTAGGGCAGAGGAATGGGGCAGGTGTAGTTTACCTAAATGTTTTCCATCCAGATATCTTAGCTTTCTTATCGTGTAAAAAAGAAAATGCCGATGAAAAAATCCGTGTCAAAACTCTCTCTCTAGGAATTGTAGTGCCTGATAAATTTTATGAGTTGGTAAAAAACAATCAACCAATGTATCTTTTTAGCCCTTATGACATCGAAAAAGAGTACGGTCTCCCTTTTTCATACTTTGATATAAGTGAGAATTATCAAGCTTTAGTAGATAATCCAAGAATCCGTAAAAAGAAAATTCAAGCGCGTGAGTTAGAAACAGAAATTTCTAAATTACAGCAAGAATCCGGCTATCCCTACATCATTAATATCGATACAGTTAATCGAGCGAATCCAGTCCATGGAAAAATCATTATGTCCAACCTCTGTTCAGAGATTTTTCAAGTTCAAGAACCTTCACTCTTAAACGATGATTTATCTTATCAAAGATTAGGTAGCGATATTTCCTGTAACTTAGCTTCCACTAACATGGAAAAAATGTTGACCAGTCCTGATTTTGGTAAGTCAGTAGAAGTGGCTGTGCGAGCTTTAACCACCGTTTCTGATAAAACTAAAATTGCCGAAGTGCCAACGGTTCAAAATGGTAATGATCTTTATCATACTATTGGCTTAGGAGCGATGGGCTTTCACACTCTCTTAGCAAAAAATAAAATCACTTATGGGTCTAAAGCATCTATCGAAATTATTGAAGCGTATTTTATGGCTCTCAACTACTATAGCTTGCTTGCATCTAATAAATTAGCAAAAGAAAAAGGGCAGACATTCCACAAGTTTGAGCAATCAAAATATGCAGACGGGTCTTATTTTGCTCCTTATATTGAGGAAGCTTTTAAATTTGAAGAAATGGCAGCGGCTGAACTTTTCAAAGCTGTAAAATTACCCACTCCTAAAGATTGGCAAGATCTAGCAGCTAAGGTTAAAGTAGATGGTCTTTATCATCGTAATCGTTTAGCCGTTGCACCGAATGGGTCAATCTCTTACCTTAATGAAACTTCTGCTTCCTTACACCCGATTACTCATCGAATGGAATTAAGGCAAGAACAGAAAAATGGGGCCATTTATTATCCAGCTCCAGGACTTTCAAATGAAACGCTGCCCTATTATCAAACAGCTTACGAGATGGATCAAAGAAAAATTATAGATGTTTATGCCGCCGCTCAAAAGCATATTGACCAGGGAATGTCTTTGACTTTATTTATGCTATCAGAGATTCCAGCAGGTCTTTATGAGTGGAAAAAAGCAGGGCTTAATCAAATGACTACACGTGATTTGAATATTTTACGTCACTATGCCTTCTCTAAAGGGATTAAGTCACTTTACTATGTCCGAACACATAGTCTGGATGGTGAGATTGTTGGAGCTAATCAATGTGAGTCATGTATGATTTAGGAGGAAATTATGACCAATTATTTACATTATCAAGCTATTGATTGGAATCGTATTGAAGACATAGTAGATAAAATGACTTGGGAAAAATTAACTTCTCAGTTCTGGCTAGATACGCGTATTCCAGTTTCAAACGATTTGAAAGATTGGCGTTCACTGACTGAGGTTGAAAAAGATGTGGTCAATAAAGCTTTTGTGGGATTGACTCTTTTAGATACTTTGCAATCAGAAGAAGGCGCAAATGTCATGCGAAATGATATTCGCTCCCCTCACGAAGAGGCAGTGCTGAATAATATTTTATTTATGGAATCAGTCCATGCCAAATCTTATTCGACTATTTTTATTTCTTTAAACGATTCAGCTACCATTGATGAAATCTTCGAGTGGGGGAATAATCATCCCTCCTTGCAGTACAAGGCTAAAGTAATTGAAGATGTTTATCTTTTACCTTCTGGAAAAGAAAGTAAAGAACAAATAATTAACGGCCTCAAGAAAAAAATAGCCAGTGTTTTTCTAGAATCCTTTCTCTTTTATAGTGGTTTTTATACCCCTTTGTACTATTTAGGAAATAATAAACTAGCCAATGTGGCTGAAATTATCAAGCTAATTATTCGTGATGAGTCGGTTCATGGAACCTATCTAGGCTACAAATTTCAATTAGGTTATCAAGAATTAAGTGATCAAGAACAAGCTCAACTTAAAGAATGGGCCTATAATTTAGTGTTTGATCTCTATATGAATGAAACCCAATATACTCAGGAGGTATATACAGAGATTGGTTGGGTAGAAGAAGTAGATTGCTTTGTTAAATATAATGCCAATAAGGCATTACAAAATCTAGGCTTTGAAGCAGTATTTGATGGAGCGAGTGCGCAAGATATTAATCCAATAGTCTATAACGGTCTGTCGACAGAAACAACTAATCATGATTTTTTCTCTCAAGTAGGTTCCGGTTATTTAATGGGCCGAGTAGAAGCAATGGAGGACGAAGATTACCAGTATTTATAAAGGAGTGACGATAAGACAATGGTTCAAACTGCAACATTAAAACAAGAACAATCGAGTAAAGTTAGAATTAAAATAAATAAAAGAGACGGCAGTATTGAAAAGTTTATTAGGGGGAAACTAAAAGCCTCACTAAAAAAAGCGTTAGATACCAAAGACCATGTTTTAATTGAAGGTATATGTAATGAAATAGAAAGACAAGTTGTTCACTTGATGAACAGTTCTGACATCAAGCAATCGGTTATTGAGCAATTAAACAAGCGAGGATTGGAAACAGCCGCAAATAAATATGTCGCTTTTGCTGAAACTAAATTAGCAGACTATCAATCGCAGATGCGGTTACAGGACCGTATGGATCAACTGATTAAACGCGATCCGACTTTAGTCAATGAAAATGCCAATAAGGATAGTCGTGTTTTTAACACCTTGAGAGACCTTACCTGTGGGGTTACGGCCAAAGCCATTGGCTTGAATATGCTGCCCGAGCAAGTAGCTAATGGACATTTGAAGGGGAACATACATTTTCATGATCTAGATTATTCGCCCTATAGTCCAATGACTAATTGCTGCTTGATTGATATTGAGACTATGCTGAAGCACGGTTTTCATATAGGGAATGCAGAAGTGGAAAGTCCGCGATCTATCAATACAGCTACAGCACAAATTGCTCAAATTATTGCCAATGTTTCTTCTTGTCAATACGGGGGATGCTCGATTGATCGAATTGATGAGGTGCTGGCTCCTTATGCGGATTTAAATTTTAAGAAGAATCTTAGCTTAGCTAAAGAATTGACGGATGATCCTCAACAGGCTGAGAATTTTGCTAAGAATAAAACGCAAAAAGATATATATGATGCCATGCAGAGTTTGGAGTATGAAATCAATACACTTTATTCATCAAATGGTCAAACACCATTTACTACACTTGGATTTGGTTTAGGAACATCTTGGTATGCACGCGAAATTCAAAAAGCTATATTGAAAATTCGTTTGAATGGTTTAGGTAAAGAACACCGTACAGCTATTTTTCCTAAATTAGTTTTCAGCTTACGCAAGGGAACTAACCTTTTAATGAAAGATCCCAATTATGACATTAAACAATTAGCCCTCAAGTGCGCTTGTAATCGGATGTATCCAGATGTTCTAATGTATGATAAGATCAAGGAACTAACTGGAAGCTTTAAAGTGCCAATGGGATGCCGATCATTTCTTCAAGGTTGGCAAGATGAAAAAGGAAAAGAAGTAAATAGTGGACGAATGAATTTAGGGGTAGTCACCTTAAATCTTCCCCGTATCGCTATGGAGTCGGATCATTCCTTCGATAATTTTTGGGAATTGTTGCATGATCGCCTGGAAGTTGTCGGTCGAGCTCTTGTGTATCGAGCAGAGCGAGTCAAACAAGCTAAGACGGAGAATGCTCCAATTCTATACCGTGAAGGAGCTTTTGGTCATTATCTGAAAGCTGATGAGAATGTTGACCAATTATTTAAAAATAAGCGCGCCACCATATCTTTAGGTTATATTGGTCTGTATGAGATTACGGCTTATTTCTTTGGTTCTAATTGGGAGCAGAATGACGCGGCTAAAACTTTTTCATTGAAAGTAATCCAAGAACTTAAAAAGAAGGCCGATCAATTAGCTCAGCAATACGATTATCATTTCTCTGTTTATTCGACTCCGAGTGAGTCCTTGACGGATCGCTTCTGCCGTTTAGATCGAGCTAAATTTGGTGCTATTAAGGATTTGACAGACAAGGATTATTACACTAATTCTTTTCATTATGATGTGCGTAAAAGTCCAAATCCTTTTGAAAAAATTGATTTCGAAAAGGACTATGCTCCATATACTTCAGGAGGTTTTATTCATTATTGTGAATATCCCAATTTACGTCAAAATCCTAAGGCCTTAGAAGCAGTTTGGGATTATGCCTATGACAAAATTGGGTATTTAGGGACCAACACCCCTATCGATCATTGCTATGAATGTGGCTTCCAAGGAGAATTTAATCCTACAGAAAAAGGTTTTGCTTGTCCGCAATGTGACAATCGTAATCCTGAAACTTGTGATGTAGTGAAGAGAACCTGTGGTTACCTCGGTAATCCGAATATAAGACCGATGGTCAAAGGACGTCATAAGGAGATTCAATCCCGTCAAAAACATTTAACCGAAAGAATGTGTGACCAGTGATTGAAAATTTCAAAAATCCTAAACCAAAAGAATGGCTAGCCCAAGATTATTGTTTAGGAAAGATAGCAGACTATAAACCTTTTAATTTTGTGGATGGGGAAGGAGTACGTAATAGTCTTTATGTCAGCGGCTGCCTCTTTAATTGTAAGGGTTGTTTTAATCGTCGGGTCCAAAACTTCAATTATGGTGTGCCTTATACTAAAGAACTTGAAAATCAGATTATTGAAGATTTAGCCCATGATTATGTTCAAGGTTTAACCTTATTGGGTGGCGAACCCTTTCTTTCTACACCAATTCTAATTCCCTTAGTCAAAAAAGTGCGATCTATTTATGGAGACCGTAAAGACATTTGGTCTTGGTCGGGTTATTATTGGGAAGAGCTATTAAAAGATTCCTCTGATAAACTAGAACTCTTGTCATTAGTGGATGTGCTTGTCGACGGTCGCTTTGATAATGACAAAAAAGACCTCAGTTTGCAATTTAGAGGAAGTAGTAATCAAAGGATTATTGATGTTCAACAATCTTTACGGCAAGGGCAAGTGTCCTTATGGCACCAAGGTTCTTATCATTAAAAACTGTTATTATAATTTATTAAACAATTAAGAGGCTGGACCAAAAGCCTTAAAAACAGTGGCGAATCATCAAATATGAGATTCGCCACTGTTTTTGTGGTTTAAAGAATAAAAATAGTGACCAGCAAGCATTAAAGGGGTGGGAAGTTCGTAAATAATGAACTGATTGGGTGAGTTTTATAGCCATTAAGAAGAGACCCAGGTTATTTATTGTCTTTTTTCTCCTCCAAGCTGTTCGCATACTAGAATTACACCCTTCTTGCGATCGAATACTCTCTCAACAACAATCTTAGGTTGAGCATAAGCGCAAGGAATACTTATCAGCACCGGCGCATACAGCTTTGTGCCGTCAAGAAATAAAACTTTAACTTGGAAGAGATAATTGTCTTTTAAAGCGAAAGAACAAACTGATTAAAGACGCTTCACGATCCTTAGGAAGACCAAAGTCTAAATTAAGTAGAAGATTGTACTCAGTCAGCTTCTCATTTTCATACATAACAGAAGCTTTTTAAGAGTTAAAGATCGTCAGAACAAGTAATTGATTTCAATGATAAAAGGTGGCTTACCAGTAGGTATTTTTGGAATGGGTGAACCATTAATTTATGCAATAAGATGACCTTTAGGATGACCATTTATTCTAACGTGTATCGGTGGTGAAGGTGCAGTAATTGGCGCAATGGCTAATACTGGTGAGAAAGCCATCGGGTCAAGTAGTGGGACTTTAATACCATTAAGTGCAGATATTCATTCTTTACCAGCCGTTTTAGCCGCAATAAAAAGCATCAAAAACTTTACTACAAGCTAAATCGACGACTATGTCACCTAATTGAGGTTTAGCTTTCTCATGAGGATTGGCGAAACCCAACCCTATATTTGATTCCTCCGGTGCAAAAGCTATATTTTCAACAGATTATCCAATAGTCCGTCTTAATTTATTATTATCTAGCTGTGTTTTATTTTTCTATAACAATCTCATGATAAAAGTCAGCGACTGACTTTTTGATACGATTAGCAAGCATTTTTAGTAGGTGCTTATTTGATATCGGACTAGCTCCTTTTAAATAAAGTCTTTTTCATTATAAATCTAAATAAATAAAAAATCACATCTTTTGTTTATAAGTGAAAAGATGAGGCCAACCCCTTTGCAAAATGTAAAATTTGTGATATTGTGAACCTATACACATAACTAACTATATGGAGGTTTAATTATGAACGCAATTTTAGGTAAATTTGTTGAAGATGGATTATTTAACGAGAAAGTAGCAAACGCAATTGAAGAGGCTTTTGCAGAAAAATCTTCAGTAATTATTGCTGGACACCGCTCAACTGGATCTCGCCCTTTGATGGCTAACATCATGCAATTAGCTAAGAAAACGCATGATTCTGTTCAAGTTCGTAAAGCTGAAGACTTAGAAAAAGAAGGCGACTACTATTTAATCTTTGGAGCGCCAGCTGATCAAGTTGAAGATTTAGTTGCAGCAGCATTGAAAAAAGGTAAAGCAATCGTTACATTAAAAGAACCTGAAACACCAATCTCTATCATGAAGGTTATGAAATCAGTTCTCAAAGAAACTGAAGGCTTTGATCATAAAGCTTTACAAGTTTCACTTCGTAAAGATGGTGTAGGAGCAGACGCAACACCTTTCACTGACCGTGTAGACTTATACTATGTTAATGAAAAAGGTCGTGTTAAATCTGAAAAAGTTGAGTTCTAATCAAAATTTTAACTTAGCAGCACAAGTCAGACTTGTGCTGCTTTTATTATGAAAACTAATAAATCCAAGTTTTTGATTACTGAAAACAATAATTAAAAAGGCTATAATAGGACTATCATAAAAGGAAGTGGGGAGATATAAATGATAGATAAAGAAAAAATGAATGAATTAGAAATATGTGGTGGATGAAACGCTAAAATTGGACCAGGCAGTTTGTCTGAAATTTTAGAAGGATTACCCAAGCAATTTGATGGTAATTTACTAGTAGGTTATGATTCTAGTGATGATGCAGCAGTTTACCAAGTTTCACCGGATGTTGCAGTTATTCAAACAACTGATTTCTTCCCTTCAATGGTCAAAGATCCATATGTTTTTGGTCAAATATCAGCAACCAATGCTTTATCGGATGTTTATTCAATGGGAGGAAAAGTGATTACGGCACTCAACATAGTAGCTTATCCTGATAACAGTCAACCGCTCGAAAATTTAGCTGAAATTCTACGTGGGGGAGCTGAAAAAGTCTTAGAAGCTGGAGGAGTTCTAGCGGGAGGACATACAATTCGTCAATCCACACCGCTATATGGTTTAGCAGTAGCAGGAGTTGTGCATCCTGATAAAATAATTACCAACAATGGTGCAAAAGCTGGCGATGCTATCATTGCGACTAAAAAATTGGGAGTAGGCATTGTAACCACTGCACATAACAAAGGATTAATTGATGAAAAGGCTTTTGATGAAGCAATAGAATTAATGACAACTTTGAATAAGTATGCAGCTGAAGTCATGTTGGATTATCAAGCTACCGCATGTACAGATATAACTGGCTTTGGCATTTTAGGTCATTTGATGGAGATGTGTGATGAGCAGTTGACGGCAGAAATATTTGCCGATAAAATACCAATTATTGAAGGTGCCTACCAAGCAGCTAAAGAACATTTAACCACTGGTGGTGCCAAACGTAACCGCGCTCATTATGCTAAGAATATTGATTTTCAAATTGAGGATTCAACTATGGAGGAAGTGCTATTTGATCCACAGACCTCAGGAGGCTTATTAATAACAGTTCCTGAAGATCAGCTAGAAGCAATTTTAGTGGCTTATAAAGAAAAATCCATTCAAGCCGCTCATATTGGTTATATGGTTGAAAAAAAAGACAAGGCAATTGTGGTAAAATAAGTGAAGTTTAGGAGGAAATAATTTGACTGATTACATTGTAGTTATTGCAAGTGACAAACTAGGAGAAGGTAATAATGATCTAGGTCGTACACTAATTAAATCGTTTATTAGTGTATTAGCTCAAGAAGAGGAACTACCAAAAGAAATTTTATTATACAATGGTGGAGTAACCTTAGCAGCAGAAGGTGCTGACACCGTCGAAGATTTACAAACGCTCCTTGACAAAGGGGTTGCAGTTAAAGCTTGTGGGACTTGTGTTTCGTTCTACGAATTAAAAGACAAGCTTGCGGTCGGTGAAGAAACCAATATGCGCTATATTCTTGAACAATTAAGATCTTATGACCGAGTTGTAAGACCCTAGTTAGTTGATAAGAAAGGAATTACTTAATGAAAAATGTCGTTTTAGGAACGGCAGGCCATATTGATCATGGAAAGACCACGCTCATCAAAGCCTTAACAGGTATCGAAACAGATACTTCTAAGGAAGAGAAGCAGCGTGGCCTTTCTATCAATTTAGGCTTTGCTTATATTGATTTAAATAATGGGGAACGAGTTGGTATAGTAGATGTTCCCGGACACGAAAAGTTCATCAAAAACATGTTAGCAGGTGCGGCCGGTATTGATCTAGTAATGCTAGTGATTGATGTGAACGAAGGCATAATGCCGCAAACTAAAGAACATGTTTCTGTCCTTAACTTGTTAGGTATTAAAGATTTCATCATTGTCTTAACAAAGGTAGCGGATGCAGATGAAGAGCTTAAACTACTAGTTTACGAAGATATTCGTGAACAATTTGAAGGAACGCCATTGGAAGACGCACCTATCGTTGAAACGGACGCTATTTCAGGCATTGGTATTGAAAAAGTAAAGGCCTTACTGGCTGAAAAGGTTGAGAAGATTCAACGGGATAATGAATCCTTACCGGCACGCTTAAATGTTGATCGAGCTTTTTCTGTTAAAGGATTTGGGACTGTCGTAACAGGCACTCTAATTGATGGTTCTATTCGAGTAGGTGACGATTTAACGATTTATCCATCTGGCATACCAACTCGGATCCGTACAATTCAAATTCACGAACAAGATCAAGAAGAGGCGCATGCTGGCAATCGGACCGCTATCAACTTAACCAAGGTCGACCTTGATCAAATTGGTCGTGGCGATGTCCTAAGTGCAGCGCCTTTAGAGTCTTCATATATGTTGGACACCAAGGTGCAATGTCTTAAAGATGCCAGCCAACCGATGGAACTTTGGGATAGAGTACATGTGCATATTGGAACGCGTGAAGTTATTGGTAGACTTGTACCCTTAGGCGTTGAAAAAGTTCAACCGGGACAGACAGCTTTTATGCAAATACGTTTAGAAGAACAAATTGCTGTAAAGAAAGGCGATCGTTTTATTTTAAGAAATTATTCACCTGTAATTACAATCGGAGGGGGCGAGGTTCTCGATCCTACCCCTAAGAAACATAAACGATACAATCAAGATGTCATTGAGTCATTAGAAGTGCTAGAATCAGGCACTATGTCAGATGTGTTATTGGATTTCTTATCCCATCGTTCTGCCGGCTTTACATCCATTAAAGAAATGGCTGACTATCTGAATGAAGAAATGCGTACGATTGAAGGATATGTGAAAGAGATGGTCGAAGCCGGTGACTTAATGAAATTTGGCCAGTTCTATATGGCCCGAGTTTCATTTGATGCCATTCAAAAAGAAATGGAAGAAACATTATCAGAATTTCACCAGGTGAATAATATGATTGCTGGTATGTCCTTAGAAGAATTCCGTTCACGCTTTAATAAAATTGCACCTAAGGAGCTAAATGCAATCATTCAAACCATAGTTGGTCAGGGCCACTTTGTAATTGAGGGCGATTTAATTCGCTTAGTTGACCACTCGATTGCTATTACGCCAGCTCAAGCGAAAGCAAGAAAAGCTATTGAAGCAAAATTAGCTGAAACCCCTTTCGCACCGCCACTTTTTGAAGAAGTGGTTGGTAAAGATAAAAACATGCGAGAAGTTTATAGGTTGATGCGTAAACAAAATGAATTTTACCGTTTGGATAAGCAAACTGAGATTCACGTTTCTTACTATAATGAAGCGCTCAAAAGGTTGAGAGATTTCCTTAAAGAACATGATACAATTGCCTTGGCAGATTTTAGAAACCTTTTAGGAACTAGTCGTAAATACACTCTCTTACTGTTAGAGGATTTCGATAAGCGTGGGATAACCATAAGAAATGAGGATGTACGTGTAATGAACCCTAAATATCTGCAAAAGATTGAGGAGGCTTTCATTTAATGAAACATTTATTATCATCACTACCAAAAGTTGATAGAGTTCTACAAGATGAACGTATTAGAAAATGGACCGAAAAATTAGATCCAGCTTATGTTAAAGAAAGTATTCAAAAACAAATTGACTTTATCAGGCAAGGTGTCTTAAGTGGGGAGATTACTGAGGCTAGTTCATTAGAGTTTGAAAGTGTGATAAAACATATTGAAGAAGCTTTAGCTAAAAGACTGAATCCCTCTCTTAAACCAGTAATTAATGCCACCGGAACAGTTTTACATACCAATTTAGGACGGGCGCCTTTATCTCAAACAGTTATTGATGCTCTTGTTGATTTAGGGCCCAATTACTCTAACTTAGAGTATGATTTAGAAGAGGGCAGACGTGGCTCTAGATACACTCACTTAAAAGATGTATTGAAACAAATAACAGGTGCAGAGGATGCGTTAGTAGTTAATAATAATGCTGCAGCAGTACTTTTAATGCTTTCAGCCCTAACAGAAGCTAAAGAAGTGGTTATATCTCGTGGTGAGTTGGTTGAAATTGGCGGCTCATTTAGGATACCTGATGTGATAACCCGTGGAGGAGCCCTGCTCCATGAAGTAGGATCTACTAACAAAACACACCTTAGTGATTATAAGGCTGCTATCAATGAAGAGACCGGAGCTTTATTAAGAGTCCATACATCCAATTATCATTTAGTTGGCTTTACTGAAAAAGTGGATGATCAAGAACTAGTAGACTTGGCTCATGAACACAGTCTTCTTGCATTAAACGATTTAGGTTCAGGCCTATTTATGGATATGCAAACATTTGGTCTGCCTTATGAACCAACGGTTCAAGAAGCCATTCAAGCGGGATACGATGTAGTAACTTTCTCTGGCGATAAGTTACTAGGTGGGCCGCAAGCAGGGGTTATAGTTGGTAAAAAAGAATTGTTAGATAAGATGCGTGCCCACCCATTAACTCGTGCCTTACGAACTGACAAGCTAACGCTTGCAGCCTTGGAAGTGACCATGCGACAATATTTAAATCCAGAACTGGCCTTTAGCAAAATACCAGTCTTACAAATGATTAGCCAAGATCGTGAACAATTACTTAAAAAGGCTCAAAAATTCCAACAAGCCATTGGGGAATTAGCCGGTTCTTGGCAAGTAGATTTGATAGAAGGACAATCGCAAGTAGGGGGAGGATCATACCCTGGATCAACACTATCAACCATCTTGGTTCAAGTCGACCACCGAAAGTTGTCGGCAAGTCAAATTGAATCTTACCTAAGGAGTCAAGATAAGCCAGTTATAGCACGTGTTCAGCAAAATCATGTACAATTTGATGTTCGCACACTTTCTTTAGCAGACATGGAGCAAATCATTAGTTATTTAAAACAATTGTAAATAAAAGAATAAGGTTTAAGATTGAAGACCAAGAGGCGACAACATAAATTACGCCAACACCCAGTAAAAATCTGTCCCTGCTGTGGTAACAGTGTTAGGGACGGATTTTTGTCATGTATAATAAAAAGAAAACGGGTGATTTCCATGACGTCAGTCAATGCAGACAGTAAACATTTGAAGGGTTTTTGCCTGCAGTCTTAAAGTTTATGCTTTATCTTTTTCTTTAAATAAGAAGTTTATGCAATGATATTGTTTATCTATTAAACGTTCCCATGAGTATTGCATTATTAAATCATATATATGAGGATCGATGGCTTGTTGCGACTGTAATCGATTTATTTGTAAAATAATAGATTGACTTAAGTTTGCAATAAATTCTGGGATATCTTCTTGATGTGCTTTATCTTGGTCAACAATGCGTGGAAGCGGAACATATTCAATCCATTGAGATTGGTTAATCTCATCAGCTAAGAAATTCTTTAAAGGGGCTAATTCAGAAACTACTGTACGCAAACCACAAGCCATGGCTTCTAAACAAATAGTTGCTAAACCTTCATAATATGATGGCAGAATAAAAATATCAGATTTTTTCATCCAACTGGCTAATTCTAATTGAGGAAGTGCTGAAAGAAAGTGAATATCTTCTATTCCATAAGAAGAGACAATTGTTTTTAATTCTTTAATTTCACTAGGATCGCCGTTACCAATTAGTAACAGTTGGCTTTGAGGAAAAGATTTTTTGACTTTTTCAAAAGCTAGAACTAATTCAAAGACACCCTTAGAACGAGTGATTTTACCAGCATAGATTAAATTTATTGAAGACTGCTTGGACTTTCGTGAACCTTCTAGATTAAAAATGGCAGAATTAAAACCATTGCCGGTAACTATAATTTTTTCAGCATCAATTTGAAACTCCTCGATTAAATTGTCACGATCATCTTGAGTTAAAGAGAAAATCAAAGCCAGTCGGTTCATATTACCCAAATAGCGTGTTTTTAAATGAGGGTGGCGTCTAGCTTGCCGAATATCCGTCCCATGACTGATACCAATCACCGGAATTTCAGGAAAAGTATCTAGCACCAAAGAAGTTAAGTACCAAAGATGATGGGTTAAGATAATATCCGGTTGAAATTCTTCTTTTGCTTGCATTAATCTTTTAATAAAAGCTTGTTGCCATTGTTCAGTCTGCTGATCTGTTAATTGAGAATAAATAGAATTTTGATAAGGCATCACATCTGACATACCGACAATTGAGAAGGGGAGTTCATTGGATTGGAAATGAACAGGGTAACAATTATCTGTTTGCAATAATTCTTTAAAAGGGGGTTGAGTGGCGTAGATAATGCCATTATCTATGCCTTTATCTTTTAAGCCCGTGATTAAATTTTGAAAATAAATGCCAGAACCTGTTTGAGCAGGTAGCTGGGCTAAAACATGTAAGACCTTCATGGAAAAACCTCCTAAATCTGACATTATTATAGCTTAAAATTGATACACATGCTTATTAAAAAATTATTTATTATAAATTTAAATAAATGTTTAAAGCTTGCTGTTAAAGTGTTTTTGGAGGGTGGATTTAGTGAATAATGAATAAAACGTAATCGTTTATAAATTGGTTTGACAAATATGAAAGCTAGGGTTATACTACAGTCATAGTAGTGATATATTGTTGTTGCGAACATTTTATTTCGAATATCTTAGGAGGTAACATTATGTCAATGGATAATAAAAAATTATTGATCATTGGAGACCGTGACGGTATTCCAGGACAAGCAATCGAAGCTAGTTTAGAAGGTAAACCAGTTGAGATTTTAATGTCATCAACAGAGTGCTTCGTTTGAACGGCTGCAGGAGCCATGGATTTGGAAAACCAACGTCGTATTAAAGAAGCTGCTGAAAAACACGGTGCAGAAAATCTTGTTGTAATCTTAGGTGGGGCTGAAGCAGAATCTGCTGGTCTAGCAGCTGAAACAGTTACCAACGGAGACCCAACTTATGCGGGTGCTTTAACAAACACACCTCTAGGTTTAGCTGTATACCATGCAACTGAACCTGAGTTCAAAGAATACGCTGATCCAGACATTTACGATGAACAAATCGGTATGATGGAAATGGTATTAGATGTTGATTCAATCGCTGAAGAAATGAAATCAATTCGCGATCAATTTTCTAAATATTCAGTATAATTTTTAAAAATTATATCTAAAAGGAGGGCCAGTAAAAGCAGTTTGCTTATGCTGGCTTTTTTATTCAGAGAGTTCTAAAGACTTGCTTTTTTAACAGATATGTGAAATAATATACAATATAAACTAACCATAAAAAAGGAGAATGCAAATGACTCTTCCAGTATTGAAAGGTGCAGCTTATACTCTAGCACATACACCTAATATGTTAATTCATAATGGTACGACTCAAACCACTGAGCGCATCACCACTCCAGATTCTGAATATCTTAAGAATCTAGATAAACATTTACGTAGTTACGAAGAGGTTCTAACAGACCCTAATAACCAAACGTATATTAATAATATGCATTATTCTGAATTGAAAAAAATTGAAGAACCACGTTTCAAAACTAAAGCTGAAGGTGGACGTTACTCAAAACGTGGCGAAATTATGCCAGAGATTGAATTTTACGGACTACTTTCAATCGTAGACGTATTTGACTTAGTATATCTTGAAGAAGGATTTGCTGCTAAGGTAAAAGAAGTTATGGCAGAAAATGAAATCTTTAAAGATGATGTGGACAAGATTAAAAACACCGAATCGGCTGAATGGTTACAAAAACATATCGATGAGTATGAAGCTGAGGGACTATATTATGAAGGTGAATTAGTCGGCGTGGTTTCACGTGCCCACGATATTGACCCTAACTTAAATGCTCATATCATGCTAGAAAACTTAGTTAACAAAGCTTCAGGTGTTTTATCTTTACGCCACTTATTACGAGATACTGAAGATATCAATGCTGAAGACATTGAATATGTGATTGAGGCATCAGAAGAAGCAATCGGCGACATGAACCAGCGTGGTGGGGGTAACATGGCTAAAGCTATTGCAGAGCTTTGCGGTCTAAAAAATGCTTCAGGATCTGACTTACGTGCTTTCTGTGGGGCACCAACACATGCCTTGATCAGTGCAGCTTCATTAGTAAGAGCTGGAACATATAAAGCAGTAGCGGTTGTTGCCGGAGGTTCTACTGCTAAATTAGGTATGAATGGTAAATCTCATTATGAAAAAGATATGCCATTATTAGAGGATTCAGTAGCTGGTGTGGCCTACTTAATTTCTCAAAACGATGGAAAGAGCCCAGTGATCCGTACAGATGTTACTGGACGTCATACTGTTTCATCTGGTTCTTCACCTCAAGCGGTTATGACTGCTTTGGTAGGAGATCCTTTAGATAAAGCAGGCTTAACTATTCCAGATGTTGACATTTTCTCAGTTGAAATGCAAAACCCAGATATTACTAAATCTGCTGGTGCTGGAGATGTGCCAACTGCTAACCTTAAGATGATTGGTGCGGTAGGAGTATTACGTAAAGAATTAGAACGTGCTGATTTAGCTAACTTTGTTGCAGAAAAAGGAATTCCTGGTTGGGCACCAACTCAAGGTCATATTCCTTCAGGAGCTCCTTACCTAGGATTCGCTTATGACGATATGACAAGTGATTCAGGTATTAATCGGGCAATGATCGTTGGTAAGGGTTCATTATTCTTAGGACGTATGACTAACTTATTTGACGGGGTATCAATAATTATTGAACGTAACTCAGGAGAAGTTGAAACAGCTGTTGACGGCGACTTGAAAGAAGTTGTTAAAGCAGAAGTTGCTAAGGCATTACGCCAATTTGCTGAAAACTTTTCATCAGAAGAAGAATAGAGGTGAGCAATACGCATGTCTAACCAAGTGAATCAAGCAATTAAAGATGTTATAAACGAATTAGCTCATACGTTAGAGAGCGGTCAAGTTGGACCATCTATTAAGATTGGTCTAACCATCAATGGCTCTGAACTAGGGTTTGATGTTATGCGTGAAGCAGCTGCTCTGGCAAAATCAGAAGGTCTATTTGAAGTCGTTCTGATTGGTGAAAAATTAGACTGGACTGAAGAATACGAACATTATGAAGCTAATGATGAATCAGCGGTTGAAGAAACGCTTGAAAAATTATTAAATGATGGAACTATTCATGGGGCAGTAACACTTCACCATACATTCCCGATTGGTGTATCAACTGTAGGCCGTGTAATTTCACCTGCTTTAGGGCGTGAAATGTTCATTGCTACAACTACTGGTACTACAGCTACTGTCCGTACAGAAGCAATGGTCTTAAACGCTATTAATGGTATCGCAGTGGCTAAAGCCAAAGGAATTCAAAACCCAACAGTTGGAATTGTGAACGTTGACGGAGCTAATACTGTTGAACGTGCTTTAAGACAATTACAAGAAAAAGGCTATGATATTACATTTGGCGAGTCTGCTCGTTCAGATGGTGGCGTAGTTTTACGTGGTAATGACTTGTTATTGGGTTCTGCAGACGTAATGGTTTGTGATTCTTTAACAGGTAATATCTTAATGAAACTATTCGGATCATACACTTCAGGTGGTACTTACGAAACAACTGGATTCGGATATGGTCCAGGTGTTGGAGATGGATACGACCATATTATTAATATCGTATCACGTGCTTCAGGAGCACCTGTTATTGCCAATGCATTAAAATATGCTTTCCAAATGGCTAAAGGTAAATTAACGACTGTAGCTAAGCAAGAATATGAATCTGCTAAAAAAGCAGGTCTTAAGGATGTTCGTGAAGGACTTCAACCTAAGGCTACTGTAGCTGAGGAAGAAATTAAAGCACCAGCTAAAGAAGTAGTTACAGCTCAAATTAACGGAATTGATGTATTAGACCTTGAAGATGCTGTTAAAGCATTATGGAAAGAAGGTATTTACGCTGAATCAGGGATGGGATGTTCAGGTCCTATCGTAATGATTAGTGGCGCAAATGCTAAGAAAGCCAATGAAATTGTTAAAGAAAAAGGTTATATGTAAACACTTTACATAAGTAATTAAAACGGGACTGAGCAAAAAGTCCTAAAAACAGTGGCGAATCATTAAACATGAGATTCGCCACTGTTTTTGTCGTTTAATGAATAAGAATAGTGAATAGCAAGCCCAAAATGTCGGGAAGTTTGTAAATAATGGGGTGATTGTGTGAGATTCATAGTCATTGTAAGGAGACTCCGGTCATTTTTTATCCCTTTTCTCCCTTGAGCTTTATTCTTCGCACAATAAAATTGCGACCAAATACTATCTCAGCATCAAACTAGGATTGAGCGTAAATGTTAGGAATGCTAATCAGCATCGGCTTCTAGCTTCGTGCCATCAGTAAATAAACTTTATCTTGGAAGAGATGGTGGTCATTTAAGACGAAAGTACCGACTGATTAATGGCGCTTCCTGATCCATAGGAATATCAAAGTTTAAATGAAGTAGAATAATATATTTAGCTACGGTTTAATTTTTATCCATAAAAGCCCCTTTTTATCGGCATCCTAGCTGTTAATTACTATTATGTATAGTATGCAAGAATTATTATTTTAATCAAAACAGCAAAAATCAGCGAGCCTAAGCACTCTGGCTCGCTGATTTTTATGTTGTATTGAGGACTTTTAGCCCAGTCTCCCAGACTGAAGCCAGGGTCTCGATTAAGTTATCCTCAAATGAGGTTTAAGCTTTATTCGAGTAATTCTTTAAGTTTTTCTTCTAAATAGTCCTTAAGCTTTTTACCTTCTATGAGTACCGTTTCGAAATCTGTGAAATCAATACCAAGTTTGAAGAAATTAATTGTCAGTGTATCACCATCAATTTGATCCACGATGTCGTATGCAGGAACAAAATTAATTTTTACTTCTTCATACTTTGTGTCTCCTGAAAAAGTTTCTTTCATTTCATCGACATTTAAAGTTTTAACAGTAGGGAGGGTGAGTTCGACATTTCCAGGATCATCAGCAAAGAATTTGTTGGATTGATAGAATTCTAATTCTTTTTTAGTTGCTTCATTGACTGGTTCATAGTTAATAACGGCCGATAAAACTTTTCTTACTGAGTTTGAATCGAATCCCTCAGTATAGATAACTTCCATTTCTGGACGATTGGCTATATCTAAAAAGTAAGAATCGGTTAATTTTTCACGACGAGCAGCTGTTTGCCAAAAGAAGTCCATTAATTCGATGGTTTCAAAATTAATTTTAATCGTTTTTAACATGTTCATTCTCCTTAATTAACAATTTACACCCATAATTATAACAGATATAAAAACTGAATAAATAGCTGATACTAGAAAATAGATATACTTTGTAAAAAATCTGAAGCTATAAGATTTCTACTTGTTTCAAATTTATATTATTTTTTTCAGCAACCGTTAGTAACACTTCCTTTAAATGAGGTTCAGATCTCCAAGACATTCCACAACCTGCTGAAAGTTCTCGAGGAATCATAACCAGACGACCTTTAATATTAGCGGCTTTAAATTGTGCTTCAGCAGCTATGGCATCAGTTGTAGAATCAAATGTTAAATACAAATATTTATTTTTAGTCATATTAAACCTTCTTTCTAAAACAATAAGATAGCTTAATGTTTCTAACTGATATTAATTATAATGGATAATTATTTATAATTCTAACAATTTAAGTTAAATAATACTAATAAACCCATAAACATGTGATCTTGTTCACAAAATTATAATGATGTTATAA
This sequence comes from Facklamia sp. P12955, assembly GCF_050409565.1. Taxonomy (NCBI): domain Bacteria; kingdom Bacillati; phylum Bacillota; class Bacilli; order Lactobacillales; family Aerococcaceae; genus Facklamia; species Facklamia sp. P12955. The sequence continues at coordinate 16,737 of NZ_JBNUPF010000001.1, read as the reverse complement.
TAAGATTATATGAATCGGTAACTTAGGAAATTCAAAATGGAGGAAATATGAAAAAGCTTATATTTTTAGGACATTCTATTCTCTCATTTTATAAGAAAGAAAGTATGGGAGACTGGAAGATTATTAACGTATCTAAACAAGGTATTATTGCTAAAGAGGGCCTGCAGATGGCTAAAAAAATTGCTAATGAATTAGTTGAAAGTGATGCAGTTCTTATTATGTTTGGAATTAATGAACTTTATTATCAAATGAAAAAAGAGTCTATTATTACCTATTTGACACAATTATTAGTTTTTATTAGTGAATTGAACCCTAAAATAAGAATAGTCCTTTCTGAAATTATTCAAACCGATGAAACCGAAAGGCTAAAACCAGAAAAAATCACTTGGGTAAATCAAGAACTTAGAAAACTATCAAAAAGATTTCAAATAAAATTATTAACATGGGAACGAGTTTATGACTCAAACGGTAAGATTTCGGATAGATATACTATTGATGGTATCCACTTAACGAAAGAAGGCTATGCAATTTTTGAAGATAACTTACTCCAATTGTTAAATTAGAGTCTAAATCACTCACATTTTACCAGTTATCTATTCCAATATATTGTTCACTAATCTAATAAATTTTTTTAAACTTGTTAGAGTTTTAGGTGATTTTTATATTTATTTTATAAACAGAACACATTTGGAAAATATACTTTATTGGGGAATTTTGTTGTAAATTTTTTTTGTTTTTGTTATAATGTTCACAAGAACTAAGGAGAGTGCGGCCAAGTTTTGGCTTTGTTCTTAACATTTAGAAAAGTCCGATGTAATCGTTCTTAGTTAAATGGCAAGCACTGGCGTCTAGAGGTGAAACCATGAAAATCATATCGAATAATCCAAAAGTGAATGAAACTATCGACCAATGTCCAATCATTTTTATTGATGGGGACTATGGTGATGTTCTTTATGAGACTAAAAAGCTCGTTATTAATGAACATTATGTGTTGTTGACTCATCCACTGAGTGGTTCAATCAAACCGAACGAAACTTTCTACAAATCAATAATTATCACTACTACTAAACAATCACAAATCGATCTAGAAAGTCTCGAGATAATTGAACAAGCCATCGCAGTTTATGAAAAATTCATCAAGGACCGAGCAACTCCAAATTGGCTAGATTCAGTCTTGGAGGATTTTGCTACGATCGATTTAGATTTAATGGAGAGTACCCTTCAGCGTATTCATTTTTCACCAGAATTACGCTTTAACTAACTCCTGAATTTAGAAAATAACAATAGAGGTGATTGAATGAAACTTGAATTAGGTAAAATTCAAATTAACGATGTAAAACTTGCAGATTCATCTAAAGTAGAAGGCAATGTTTTATACATCAATGAAGAAGAAATTAAAAATATCGTTTTAGAAGACGATCATATTGCTAATGTTTCAATCGAAATTGCAAAACCTGGTGAGTCAGTACGTATTACACCTATTAAAGATGTTATTGAGCCACGTGGTAAAGTAGATTCAACATCAGAAGTTTTCCCAGGTGTAGTCAGCAAAGTTGATCGCGTTGGGGAAGGCCGTACTCATGTATTAAAAGGTTGTGCGGTCGCTACAGTTGGTAAAATTGTAGGATTTCAAGAAGGTATTGTTGATATGCAAGGGCCTGGTGCTGAATTAACACCATTCTCCCAATTAATCAACATCTGTTTAGTGGTTGAGCCAGCTGAAGGTGTAAAAACATACGCTTATGAGCAAGCTGTTCGTGAAGCTGGATTGAAGGTTGCTAAGCATTTAGGAACATTAGCTGCAGCAACAGAAGCAGACGAAGTGGTAACTTATGAAACAAAACCACTATTGGAACAAATTTCAGAATATCCTGATCTTCCAAAAGTTGGTTATGTATATATGTTACAAACTCAAGGGTTATTACATGATACTTATGTTTATGGAACTGATGCTAAGCATATTGTTCCTTCAATTTTATATCCTACAGAAGTAATGGATGGAGCAGTTATTTCTGGTAACTGTGTGTCTGCATGTGATAAGAATACTACTTACCACCACTTAAACAATCCGATCATTGAGGATCTTTATGAGCGTCATGGTAAAGATATCAACTTTATGGGAGTTATCATCACAAACGAAGCTGTATATTTAAATGATAAGAAACGTTCATCTGATTGGACATCTAAATTATGTTCATTCCTAGGTTTAGATGGTGTAATTGTTTCTCAAGAAGGATTCGGTAACCCTGATACTGACTTGATCATGAATACTAAGAAGATTGAAGCTGAAGGCGTTAAAACAGTAATTGTTACTGATGAGTACGCTGGACGCGATGGAGCTTCTCAAGGATTAGCAGACGCTGATAAATCTGCAAACGCAGTTGTAACAGGTGGAAATGCCAATGAAGTAGTTGTTTTACCTCCAATGGATAAAGTTATCGGAACATTAGATTATGTTGATACAATTGCGGGCGGATTTGACGGAAGCTTACGTGAAAATGGCGAAATTGAAGTTGAAATTCAAGCAATTACTGGTGCTACAAACGAATTAGGCTTCAACAAACGCACAGCTCGTGGCGTATAATTATTAAATAAGGAGGTAAAACCATGACAAAAAAACGTGTAGTTCATTACATTAATCAATTCTACGCTGGTATCGGTGGAGAAGAAAAAGCTGATACAAAACCATTCAAACAAGATGGTGTTGTAGGACCAGGTGTTGGAATCAATGGTGCAATTGCTGAAAATGGAGAAATCGTTGGAACTGTGGTATGTGGTGACTCATACTTTAATGAAAATACAGATGCTATTAATGAAGTAATTGAAATGATTAAGTCATTCGAACCAGATTTAGTAATCACTGGACCTGCATTTAACGCTGGACGATACGGTGTAGCTGCTGGAGCTGTTGCAACTGCAGTTATGCAAGAATTGAATGTACCAGCTGTTGCCGGTATGTATGAAGAGAACCCTGGTGTTGACATGTATAAGAAAGTTCCTTACATTGTTAAGACTGGTAACTCTGCTGCAACAATGCGTAAAGCAATTCCTGCAATTGCAAATGTTGTTAACAAAATCTTGACAGACCAAGAATTAGACCCAATTACTGACGAATACTTTGAGCGTCACCGTAAAAACTTCTTTACAGAAGATCGCGGTTCTAAACGTGCAGTGGATATGTTAGTTAAGAAATTAGCTGGTGAAGAATTCACTACTGAATTCCCAATGCCTGATTTTGATAATGTAGAACCAGGAAAAGCAATTAAAGACTTAACCAAAGCTAAAATTGCGATTGTTACTTCAGGTGGTATTGTTCCATTTGGTAACCCTGACCATATTGAATCCTCTTCAGCTTCTAAATATGGTCGTTATGACATCTCTGGTGTTGAAGACCTTAAAGAAGGCGAATATGAAACAGCTCACGGTGGTTATGACCCGGTTTATGCTAACCAAGATTCAGATCGTGTTATTCCAGTGGATGTTTTACGTGAAAAAGAACGTAATGGAGAAATTGGCGAATTACATAACTATTTCTATACTACTGTAGGTAATGGTACTTCAGTTGCATCATCAAAAGCATTTGCTTCTGAAATTGCTAAGGACTTAGTAGACCATAATGTAGATGCAGTTATTCTAACCTCCACTTGAGGTACTTGTACTCGTTGCGGAGCAACAATGGTAAAAGAAATCGAAAAAACAGGTTTACCTGTAGTACATATGGCAACTGTAACACCTATCTCATTAACAGTAGGTGCTAACCGTATCGTTCCTGCAATTGCTATTCCTCACCCACTAGGTAATCCTTCATTATCAATGGAAGAAGAATACAAATTACGCACTCACTTAGTAGACAAAGCTTTGAAAGCTTTAACTACCGAAGTTACAGAACAAACTGTTTTTGAAGACTAATTAATCTTCATTATAAAGGGGCTAGGATAAAAGGTTTTCTCAGTCGCCTCAAAACTTACAGCGAGTCTAGATTGGAAAGTTACTTTCCAATCTAGGCTCGCTGCTTTGCGTATTTACGTAGATTATAGAACCGAAAAAGTCCGATTAACGATTGTATCGTTGACCGGACTTTCTTTAAGGCTTTTGTCCCAACCCATTTTTGAAACAATAGGAGTTATGAGGATTTTAATAGCTGCTTGTCCTGTGAAGGCTGAAGCCATTCAAATAGCTCAGCTTATAAGATTAAGGTCTTTGTTATAACGATAATAGATTATTTTTCAAATAGAATATATGATTCTGATTTGTTAGAGACCATCTATATTGAAGCAGTTGCAGATACGATTAATTATTTTTTCCCAATGCTAAAAAGCTAATATTATAATTACTCAAGATTATGGCATAACTTCTTTATTATTTTCAAAATATCGCGTGAATTATCATTCTGACAGATTATATATTGAATATAATAGAGAACATCTTTTCTTCAAAAGACATTTAGGACAAAATGTGGAAAGCTGGTAAAAGAATCAAGGGGCCTAGCAAGTATAACCCAATGAATTGTAAAGAATTTATTTATAATCTTGCTAATTTAATTACGAATAGTGAGCATTAAATTCTAAAGAAGAGTAAGAGACTGCTATAATAAGACAAAGGAGTGATTTTATGCCAAAAGTATATAAAGAAGATTTTGCTTATCCAGTAGAAGCAAATCGTTATCGTCTTGCGTTTAGTTTTCCATGTCCTTATGCTCAAAGGGCTGATATTGCTAGAAGATTACTAGGTTTGGATAAAGTAGTTAGTCTAGCTATCGCTAGTCCAATAAAAACTAGTAAAGTATGGGATTTTTCTAATGAAACTGGAGGCAAAGATGCGATTTTAGAAGTTGAATATGTTTCGGAACTTTATAAAAATACTGATCCAGAATATGAGGGTCCTTTTTCTGTACCTGCATTAATTGATATTAAAACTAAGACAGTGGTTAACTCTGAGTCACTAGATATTTTAAGAGACTTTACAACCCGTTTTAAACCTTTTCATGCTGACAATGCTCCAGATCTTTATCCAGAAAATTTGAGATCAGAGATTGATAGTTGGATCCAAAAAATAATTGATGAAGTATTGGGAGGAGCAAATCGTGCGGGATATACTCGCTCTCAAGAAGAATTTGATCAAAATGCAGAGGCTTACTTTAAAGTATTAGCCGAGTTAGATCAACATTTCGCTGAGAATCAGTTTTTATTAGGTGATCAATTGACTGAAGCCGATTTAATATTATATACCCCTTTAATCCGTCATGATTTACTTTATATGCCAATCTATGGCTTATTCCATCATTCATTGCGCGATTACCCTAATTTATGGCGCTATATGAAACAACTTTATCAAATGCCAGCCTTCAAAGCCACTACTAGCTTTAGAGACTATCAAATTGGACAATATTCTGGAAGAACAGGACGTATTTTTTTCCGCAGAGAAGTAGTTCCAATGCTACCAGATCTTTCACATTGGGAGAAATAAAATATAAAAAAATTAACTATTCCTCTTGCTTTTATTCCGAATTCGAGATAAAATACATATGTTCAGTAAATTAACTACTAGAACAAATACATATAAAAAGGATGATTAAATATGACTAAACTAGGTGTAATTGTAGGATCAACTCGGAAAAATTCTTTTTCTAAACAATGGGCAGATAATATTGTGACTTTATACCCTGAGGGAACAGAAGTAGAGTTTTTAGATATTGCAAACTTACCTCTTTATAACCAAGATTTGGATGAAAATTCACCACAAGCCTACACTGATTTCCGTGAAGCAGTGAAACGCCAAGATCTGATTTTATTCGTAACTCCAGAGCATAACCGTACAATCTCAGCAGCATTAAAAAATGCATTAGACGTTGCTTCTCGTCCATGGGGACAATCTGTATGGAATGGCAAACCAGCTTTAATTGCGTCCCATTCAATTTCTGCTATGGGTGGTTCAATAGCCAATAAAGATTTGGTTAAGATTCTTTCATTTTTAAATATGCCAACAGTGGGACAACCTGAGGTTATGTTACCAAGTTCAGCTAATTTATTGAACGATGGTAAAGCTCCTCAAGATACCTTAGACTTCTTACAAACAGCTGTAGATGCACACTTAAATTTATTAAAATAAGTTCGTTTTTCGAATTATAAAGTATGAAGGATAGTAGTGATTGACTAATATGACTAATTACAGTATACTTAATTGAGTAGAGAGTAATAAAATATTTAAAAGCTTAATTCATTATCATAATTAATCCTTTTCTTTATCTTATGTAACATCTGCAAAAAAATCGCGCTCAGCGCAAGGAGGATTTCATTTATGAATAATGGAACAGTAAAATGGTTTAACTCAGAAAAAGGTTTTGGCTTTATTGAACAAGAAAATGGTGAAGATGTATTCGTGCATTTCTCAGCTATTAATAACGAAGGCTTCAAGACTTTAGAAGAGGGCCAAAAAGTAACTTTTGATGTTGAATCAGGAGAACGTGGCTTACAAGCTAGTAATGTGTCAGTTGTAGCATAATCTTAAATATAAACATTCAAACGACAAACTTTTAGTTTGTCGTTTCTTTTTTTTGCTAGATTTTAGAAGAGATCGTTAAAAAAATTAGCCCAACACCTCCTTTTAGTGTGAACACTAAAATGTAAATTTACATTTATGATTGTAAACGCTTCGAAATTGAGGTATATTATATATGATAAATAAAAAGGAGTGAAAAATATGTATCCATATTTACAAAGACTGGGACGTTCATTAATGTTACCAGTTGCGGTACTACCTGTTGCTGCCTTAATGCTAGGGATCGGCTATGCAATTGACTCTCAAGGTGGGAACCAGTTCAGTGCTTTATTGATGACTGCTGGAGATACCATTCTCAGTAACTTAGGCATTCTATTTGCTTTGGGTGTTGCTTTAGGTATGTCTAACGATCGAGATGGGTCAAGTGCCTTATCAGGTTTAGTCGCATTTTTAATGGTTACTACATTACTGAAACCGGATAAATTAACAGATATTGTCAATATTCCTTTAGAAGAATTATCCTATTCTTTTGAAAAAATAGATAATGCTTTTATCGGAATTATATCCGGTCTTACCGCTTCATCACTTTATAATAAATTCTCAAAAACTAGATTACCTGATGCATTTGCTTTCTTCTCTGGGCGTCGAATGGTTCCCATTTTGACTTCAATTGCTATGATTTTTGTTTCAGGATTATTATATTTTATCTGGCCACCTGTTTATGAAGGGCTAGTAGGCTTTGGAGAATGGATTTCAGGGATGGGCTGGTTCGGAGCAGCCTTATATGGTTTCTTCAACCGTCTACTAATTCCTACCGGTTTACACCATGCTTTAAATGCTGTTTTCTGGTTCGATTTAATAGGTATTAATGATATCGGTAATTTCTGGGCATCTGTAGGTGAAAAGGGTGTTACAGGAATGTATCAAGCTGGCTTCTTCCCGGTTATGATGTTTGGTTTACCAGCTGCTGGTTTAGCGATCTATCGTAAGGCTGATCCTCGCTACCGTAAAGAAGTAGGGTCCTTATACTTAGCAGGCGCAGTCACAGCTTTTGTTACAGGTGTTACTGAACCCATTGAATTTTCGTTTATGTTTATAGCCCCAGTTCTTTATTTTGCTCATGCTATTTTATCAATGCTATCTTTAGGATTTGCTGCCTTTATGCAATGGACAGCTGGTTTTGGCTTTTCTGCCGGAGCAATCGACTTTATTTTATCTTCACAAATTCCAATAGCTAACAAGCCCTTTATGTTAATATTACAAGGCTTAGTTTTCGCCGGTCTATATTATTTGGTCTTCTCTTTCTTAATTGAAAAATTGGATATTGCTTCACCAGGAAGAAAAGGTCCTTTGTCTTTAGACTTTGATGCTGGAAGTGGGCGAAAAGGTTCATTACCTGAAAAGGATTCTAAAGAATTAAAGGATTCAAAAGCCGAAAAAGAATACCAACAAGCTCGCCGCATTCTTGAAGCTTTAGGTGGTAAAGACAATATTGAAAACTTTACCAATTGCGCGACACGACTTCGCTTGAATGTTAAAGACACCTCAGTAATTGACCAAGAAAAAATAAAATCTTCTGGCGCTGCGGGTGTTAAGATCATGGGAGAAAATGCAGCCCACGTAATTATTGGAACGAATGTTCAATTTGTGGCAGATGCTTTACATGATGTTATGGACGAAGAATAATAAGTTAGATATAAATCGAGTAGGAGGCTAGCCATTAGTTGACTAGCCTCCTACTTGATTGGTGGTAACTTCCTTCAGGGGATAAGTTGAGTTATAATAATATCTAGTAAAATGTCATGAAAGATTGAGGGAGATATGGATTTAGCACTCATCATTTTTAAGCAATTAATTATACTGATTTCCATAGCGGTGATTGGGTTTAGTTTAGTTAAAAAAGAACTTCTGACGCAAACGACCATTAGTCAATTGAATACGGTAATTGTTAAATATTTGACCCCTTTGATAATTATCGAAGCTTTTTTTAAGCCGATTCAGCAAGACCTTATGACTCAGTTTTTCTTAGCAATGATTATTTATATTATTTTTCTGTTAATGAGGATCTACGTAGGGCATTGGTATTTTGGGAAAAATGAGGATGGGGTATCCAAGTTTGCAACAGTCTTTGGTAATGTTGGTTTTATTGGTATTCCTCTGACCTTAGCAGTTTTCGAACCTTCCTATGTCATGATTACCACAGGCTTATTTCTAGTTACAAATTTCTTTTCTTGGACACTTGGTTTAAAAATGATTAGAGCCAAAGAAAAAGAACCAAAAATAACATTCTCTGCTCGTCCAATTCTGTTTGCTTTTCTGATAGGAGTAGTCATTCAAGTTTTTAAGATCTCTGTTCCATCGGTTGTATCCGAAGGGATTCATCAATTAAATCAGGTTTATTCCCCGATTGCTATGATTATTCTAGGTGCTTATTTTGAAGACATTGCTACTTTATCTGACTATCTTGATTGGAAATTGTGGAAAATAGCTAGCATAAAGCTTATTATTTGGCCTTTAATTAATTTGATTATGCTATTGTTCATCCCTGGTTTAACCTTTGAAAGTTTTTTTATTTTAGTAATGATACTAGCTGGACCTTCTGCTATGATGACAGCTCTTTTAAGTCAAATTGTAGGTGGTGATTATTTAAGTGGAGCAAAAATTGTTTTACTGACAACAATGTGTTCACTTGTTACCATTCCTTTAATACTCAATTTAGCTACATGGCTTTTTGAAAACTATTATCTATTTTCTTAGGAGGAATCACGTGGATAAAAAATTATTAGCAACCAATTTAGCAAGTGTACTCGAAGACATTTCGACCTATCCGACTCATATGGTGGCGATCACTAAATTTGTGGATGCTGAAACGACGAGAGAGTTATATAATTTAGGCGTTCGAGATATGGGCGAAAATCGCTCGGATAAATTCTTAGCAAAACTAGAAGCTTTGAATGATATTGCATCAGAAATTACTTGGCACTTTGTTGGTCACCTCCAATCTCGTCAAGTGAAATTGATTATTAATCAGATCGATTATTTACATTCACTGGATCGATTATCATTAGCCAAAGAAATTCAAAAAAGAGCAGATCGGACAGTAAAATGCTTTCTACAAGTCAATGTTTCAGGTGAAGAGACGAAAGGCGGATTTGATCCGGATCGTGTCATAGAGGCGGTAGAAGCCATTAAAGACTATAACAAAATTGAAATAGTCGGTTTAATGACGATGGCGCCGATTGATGCCAGCGAAACGGAACTTCATCATTATTTTGCCGAATTAAAAGAATTACAAGTATTAATACTTGGCAAGAATTATCCATGGGCTCCTTGTGGAGAGCTAAGTATGGGGATGTCACGGGACTATCGCATCGCCTTAGAAGAAGGAGCGACTTACATTCGAGTGGGCAGTGCCTTGTATGATCAAAAATAAATATTTTTAAAGAGGAGTTTAAACGATCGTTTAAACTCCTCTTTATTATGATTATTATATTTCGGTTAGAAGGTAGTTAGTTTGTCAAAAGGAAAGAGGATTATTTTAATTTCTGAAAGTAGATTTTTTTCAGGTATTAAACCGATTTTTCTTGAATCTACCGAACTTTTACGATTATCGCCTAAGCAATATAAGTAACCTTCTGGGATCGAATCAACTTTAAGATCCTGTGTTACTTGGTCTGTTAAATAGGGCTCATCAATTTTTTCACCATTGATATAAAGTATATTATCAATATATTCAATGGTATCTCCCGGAAGGCCAATAACTCTCTTAATATATTTTTTCTTTTTTTCCGGAACGTTAAATACTACTATATCAAAACGGTCAATCTTAGTAATTTGACTTCCTATAACGATATCGTTTTGTTCAAAGGTATTCATCATAGAAGCTCCTTCAACTTTATAAACACTGAAGATAAAAAGTCTTAGCATCATTAGGACGATAAAGAGTGAAATAAACCACTTATTATCTCTTACTAAAGACTGGATTGTATCCATTTCAATTCTCATTATATGTCTCCTTACATTCCATAAATCACGAAAACATTTTTTAATAATTATGCAAATAGAACTAAGTTATGAATAAAAAATTTTATAAGAAAAAGATTTAAATAAAGGCAATAGCTTTTCTCCTATTCTTTCTTCATAGCATATTTTGAAACTAATTGTAAAAAATATCCATTCTCTAAAGTTATTTCTGATTTAGTAGGTGTTACATTGAGTAGAATGATATTATCGAGTGTCTTTACCTAATTGAATTATCAAAAGATCAGCGCTAAGAAAGATTTATTTAAATAGTCTTATTCAATTAATTAGATAGGAGAGCTACCGTTTAATAATAGATAAAACACCCTCTCTTTTCATTTATTCATCACCATAAGAGACCGGCAAATGCCAAATGGCATCATTATAGTCTCCAATGGTCCGATCACTTGAGAAGAAGCCAGAATTTGCAATATTAACAACTGATTTTTGATACCAAGTGTCAATATCCTCATAGTCTCTTAGCATCTGTTCCTTAGTTGCAATATAGTCTTCTAAATCAATCAAAGTCATAAAATAATCCTTATGAATTAACTCCTGATGCAGACGGTTTAAACGCTCTTCGTTACCAAAATACAACATACCATGGGAAACAATGAAGTCTACTAGAGGTTTGATCGTTTCTCTTTGATAATATTCATTGGATGAATAACCATTACTTTTATAGAGTTGAATAATTTCCTGACTTTCTTTTCCAAAAATATAGATATTATCTTGGCCAACTTTTTCAAAAATTTCAACATTAGCACCATCTAAGGTACCAATCGTTAGGGCACCGTTTGCCATAAATTTCATATTTCCTGTACCCGAAGCTTCTTTTGAAGCCAAGGAAATTTGTTCAGAAATGTCGGCTGCCGGAATAAGATAGGAAGCATTGGTAACATTATAATTTTCAACCATTATTACTTGTAAGTGTGGAGCAACCACCTTATCTAAACTAATCAATTGTGACAAAGTTAAGATAAGATGAATAATATCTTGTGCAATTGTATAGGCGGGTGCAGCTTTTCCTCCAAAAATAACGGTAATAGGTGTTTCAGGAATATTCCCCTTTTTAATATCTAAATATTTATGAATTACCCATAAAGCATTCATCTGTTGTCGTTTATATTCGTGGAATCGTTTGATTTGAATATCAATAATTGAGTGTTCATTAATTGTAATCTTCATTCGGTCTTGCAATCTTTTCTTCAACCGCATCTTGTTATTGTGTTTGATGGCTCTTAGTTTACTTAATGTGCGCTCATCGTCTTTAAAATCTATAAATTGTGAAAGATCAGCATTTCTATGCCAAAGCGTTCCGATTTTAAGGTCTAGATATTCTGAAAGTTCCTTGTTAGCGTCCATTACCCAACGGCGGAAGGTGATGCCATTGGTCATATTGTGGAACTTGTCAGGATAGATCTCATAAAAAGGTTTTAAAGCCGTTGTTTTTAAGATTTCAGTATGTAATTCTGCGACACCGTTGACAGAAAAACCAAAGTGAATGGCTAAATGAGCCATGTGGACATAATTTGAATTATCAATAATCCAAACTTCAGCCTGATCGGGATAGTGTTTTCTAATCACTTGGTCGAGCCGTTGAATAATATTGGCGATTTCTGGCATGATTAATTGAATATCATTGAAAGGCCAAGTTTCTAAGGCTTCGGCTAAAATAGTATGATTTGTAAAAGCAGTAATCTTAGTCACAATTTGATAGGCTTCTTCAAAGTCAATGCCTTCCTTCATTAAAAGGCGCACTAATTCAGGAATTATAAAGCTTGGATGGGTATCATTGATTTGAATAACGGCATAATCAGCTAAATCATGTAAATTGCTACCTTTTTCTTTAGCTTCATGTAGAACAAGTTGCGCTCCATTTGAAACCATAAAATATTGTTGATAAATCCGTAGCAATCTTCCTTCATGGTCTGAATCATCAGGATAGAGGAAGAGTGTAAGGTTTTCTTTAATATTTGTCTTATCAAAATCAATTGAGTCTTCAGAAACAATAGACTCATTGACAGTGTCTAAATCAAATAGACGCAAGCGATTACGATGAGTTTGTTTATAACCTAAAACATCTAAGTCATACAGAGTTGATTTTAGAGTGAAAGAAGCATAGGGGACTTCGAAAGTCAGGTGAGATTTTTTAATCCAGTCTTGACCAGTTAACCATGCATCTGGCACGGTGTGTTGTTGATTATTAAAAAACTCTTGTTTGAATAAACCAAAATGATAATTCAAGCCAATTCCATCACCATTAATCCCCATCTTGGTAATAGAATCGACGAAACAAGCAGCGAGTCTACCGAGGCCGCCGTTTCCTAAGGAAGGTTCTCTTTCAGCATGTTCTATGTCCATTAAGTTCTTTCCGTTAGCGATTAATTCGTTATTAATTTGATTGTAAATACCTAAATTAATTAAATTGTTACTCAATACTTTTCCAATTAAGAATTCTGCAGAAAAGTAATAGAGTTTTCGCTTTTGGTCTTGATCTCGGTAGGGTAATCGGCGAGATTCATCTTTTACCACTTCCATTAATACGGTATATAGTTCTTTATTATCACAATCATAAACTTTTTTTTGAAAGAGGTCTTGAGTATAACGCTCTAGTAAAGTCATAAGTTTCTCCTTTATAGCGATTTATTGAAAAGAATCGTTTTATAACAAAATTCAAATATCCTTTTGTCTTCTTCATTATAAGTGAAAGGGCAATGACCTGCAATTTAATCTACTACTGAATGGGACGAAAAAGGTTCCCATCCATCGATTAAAGCTGATGAATAGGGTGGAGTGTGAACATTTATAATTAATTAATTTTTTTATACTTCTCTTCTAAGCGTGCCATCCACCAACCTAAAGCACTTCCTAATAAGAGCATGAGGCCGCAAATTGCATAGCCAGTAAGTTGAAAACTTGTGTATTCGGTTGGAATGATCATAAAGGTAGATGCCAGAACAACACCGAAAATAAAGTGGAAGAACTTTGCATAGTAGCGGTCAAAAATTCTCTCAATTAGTTTAGACAAGAGCAGTATTGTTAATAGACCACCAACTCCAATTGGAATAATTACAGTCAGGTCTAAACTTTTGAACCCATCAGACATTAGCTTGTACATGCCCATGTAAAGAATAAAATTTGAAGGGCTCAATCCCGGAATCAGAACTCCTAATGCAATCAAAGCACCTGCGATCATCCAAGTAAAGAAGTTTGCTGAAACCTGTCCGCCAAACCATGATTGTCCAAATATAAGCAAACATAAGGCCGCAATAAAAGAAAGAACCATTACAATCAAATCTGACTGATTGCGTCCTTCTTGACTAGCTTCTTTCCACAGTGAAGGAATCATACCCACTATGCATCCTACAAAAAACCACATGACATAAGTTTCATAATTTTCGAGAACATGGCTAACCCCGAAGGATAGGATGACTATGCCAAACAGGGCACCTAAACCGACAGGTATGAAGAAAATGATGTTTTCAACGAAGTCTTTGGTGATATTAGCTAGAAAACGGATAATTCGTTCATATAAACCAAAAATTGCCGCTAAAGCACCACCAGAGACTCCGGGTAAAATAAAGCCTGATCCAATGAACATGCCTTTGACAAAACGCCAAATCCAATCAATTGTTTTTTTCATAAATTGCCCTCCATAGTTCAATACTTTTTCAGTTTAGCCCTTCTTGGTAAAATTTTCAATGAAAGTTAGCATGATGCTTGAGTAGGTCTTTTGAGGAATCTATTGTATAATAATATTAGTATGATATAGGAGGAAAAGTTATGAACATAGTTTATTTTTCTGATAAATGTCCGAATACGGAGGCTTTTATTAGCCGCTTAGATCAAATGGAAGTGAGCTACGAAGCAGTCAATATAACTGATTCAATGAAGAATTTAAAAGAGTTTCTTAAATTAAGAGATAGTCGTAATGAATTCGATGAAGTTAAAAAAAATGGCAATGTGGGTATTCCTGTTTTATATTCTGAGGATCGGTTAATCTATGATTTGGATACAATTAATGAAAAAAAGTAAACAAGTCTTCAAGAGAATAGTTATAAGTATTACCTTCATTATTTTCAGCCTCTTTTTAAGACTGCCGACTAGCCACGCCCAAACGGAGTCTGATTTTTATGACATGTCTATTGAGATAGTAAATGACTTAACAACTGAAGTTAGTGATCAAGAAGATCAACAGTTACGAACCTTAAAAGATTCCTTAACAGAGTTTGATGTGGAGTATAAAGTAGAACAATTGGCTAAGAAATATGATCTAGAACCTAAAAGAACGACCCTCGATTTAGAAGAAAATTACCGTATGGAGTCCTTCCTTTTAAGAGAAGATGCCCCATATGGTATGGAATTAATTGCTATCTATCAAGTCGATCAGCTAGTCTATCTAGCCAGTCAATATTATGGGGCCCTCGAATTTATTGAAGAACAAAATCAATCCATTGAAATAGCTCGTGCTGTTGCCAAAGATTTTCAAATAATGGCCAGTCTGCAAGGGAATATTATGGAAGATGACGGCCTGTTAGTAGAAGTATCGTCTAAAGACAAGCAAGATGACTATCGTTTAGCTTATTTTAGAGAGCAAGCGGTTTTATCAGACTATCTGATCAATGAATTTTTAAAAAGCCAAAAGATTGAGGGCATCAATTCTCAACTAACCCTTGAATTAGCAGAAAAGAAAGAAATTCCTGATCCAACAGATGAAAAGTCAGAGGATTTAGAAGACGATAAGCGTCCTCTAGAAGAGAAATTAAAGGGCATGATACCCGCTTCCTTAGCTGAGTCTGAAATAGTTGCATTTGATGACTATCAAGATAATATTATAAGTCTTGAAGATCAAATTAAGCTTTATCAATCAAGAATCCAGACAGAGATTACGGCTGATAATTTTTCTCGAGAATCTATTATCGAGCAATTAGGACAAGCAAGTAAGAGTAAAAAGCAAGATAACTTAGAGTCGGACGAATATTACTTTCTTTCTAAAAATAATTTAGTCTATCTTAACTTTATTTATAGTGAAGAACAATTGTTGCAAGCTAATTTCCATTATTTCGATGAAAATTGTTTTAAAGAAGGTAAAGATTTCCAGTCTCTGCTAACAGATTATGAAAACAATGGTTCTATCACAGTAGCAGAAATTGAAGAAGACCTCGGTTCAGCTGATAGTGCGGCATATTATATGATGACTGGCTTTTCTTATTATTCATGGGTGAGTTTTTCGGATAATATCCGCCAATTAATTGCAAGTATACAACAAGATCAAATTATTAATCTTCAAATTGATGAATAAAATCACTAATTATCACACACAGGAAGAAGGATCAAAGTGGATCAAACAACAATTAATTCTTTGATGGAACAAGCTCGTGAAGCAGTAAAAAGAGCCTATTGCCCATACTCAAATTTTCCCGTTGGAGCAGCATTGTTAACTAAGGACGGCAAAGTTTATACAGGTGTTAATATTGAAAATGTGTCCTTTGGTGCTACTAATTGTGCAGAGCGCTCAGCAATCTTTACGGCTGTATCCGAAGGATACCGTCCAGGTTTTATTGAGGCAATTGCAGTAGCAGGGGATACGGAAGACTTTTTAATGCCTTGCTCAATTTGCCGTCAAGTATTGGTAGAAATGGCAGAGCCTGACACTCCTGTCTATTTAACACGTAAGGACCAATCCATCTATCAAACAACAGTCAGTGAACTTGTACCAATGGCTTTCCAAAGCCTAGATATGTAAAAAATACAGGAGGAATTATAATGACACAAAAATTGTTACATACTTGCTATCGAATTAAAGATAGAAAAGCGAGCTTGACTTTCTATACGGAAGTTTTTGATTTTAAAGTGATGCGTGATCGTCGCTTTCCAGAACATCAGTTCGATTTGCTTTATTTACAAGTTCCTGGATCAGATTTTGAATTAGAATTAACCTATAACTATGACTCGGAAGGCTATACTATCGGAGATGGATTCTCTCACATGGCTATTGGAGTGGATAATCTTCAAGCGCAACATCAAAAATGTAAGGAAGCTGGTTACGAAACAACAGAGCTCAAAGGACTTCCAGGTCAAAAAGCTTCTTACTTCTTTGTATCTGACCCTGATGGCTATCGACTGGAAGTGATGGATAATAAAAACTTAGCAGTATAAGCTGTCAACCGTAAATGAAAATGTCCTGAAATTTTAAAAATTTGCGGGATAAAACTA